>JAKOSS010000153.1 GCA_029777145.1 Acidobacteriota bacterium
GGACGGCGATTCGCTGCTGTTCACGTCGAACAAGGATCGTGAATTCGCCGCGATGACGCAGATCGACAACCTTTGGCCGAATCTGAACGCGAAACCGGCGACGATCCGGACTGACGACACGTGGGATGTCGAGAGCGTCTCATTCCCCGAGAGCGGATCTCAGTTCGCCTACACGATCAACCGCGACGGCTATTCGGAGCTTCGTCTGCGAAAATATGAGGTGAACGGCAAACCGCTGATCACCAACATTCTCGCTGAAGAAACAAAGATCGACCTTCCGGGACAAGGAATCGTCGGAAGCATGAATTTCTCCTCCGACGGATCCCGACTCGTTTTCACGTTCGTTTCCGCGCGGAGCAACTCTGACGTTTGGCTCTACGACGTCCGCTCGAAAAAACTCACGCAAGTGACGCAAAGCGATCGCGCGGGGATCAATCCCGAGACTTTCGTCGCGCCGGATTTGATCAAGTTCAAGACCTTTGACGGTCGCGAGATCCCGGCATGGTATTACCGTCCGCGAATTTCGATCCCGAAGATCGGCGACAAGCTCCCGTCGAAAGTCGGCGACATCGTCGATGAGACGGTCAGGATCGTCAAGGACAAGGCCGGAGAACTCGGCGGGCCCGGAAAGATAATCGCGGGACGCGGGTTACCCGTGATCGTCAGTGTTCACGGCGGTCCGGAGGGTCAGGAACGGCCCGGATTCAATCCGCTTTATCAGTATTATCTTTCGCGCGGTTACGCGATCCTTGCACCGAACGTCCGCGGTTCAACCGGTTACGGCAAGACGTACACGCATCTCGACGACGTTCGAAAACGCGAAGAATCGGTCCGCGATCTGTCGTTTGCCGTCGAATGGCTGAAGAAATCAGGAAACGCCGATCCGAAACGCATCGCCGTCATGGGCGGCAGCTACGGCGGATATATGACGATGGCCGCGATCACGCTGTACCCCGATCTTTGGGCGGCAGCCGTCGATACCGTCGGGATCGTCAACTGGGAAACGTTTCTCAAGAACACTTCCGGCTATCGCCGTCGCCAACGCGAGGTCGAGTACGGGATGCTCGACCGGGATCTGCCGTTCCTGCGCGAGATATCTCCGATCGCGAAGATCGACCGGATCAAGGCTCCGCTGTTCGTGATCCACGGCAAGAATGATCCGCGCGTGCCGTACACCGAGGCCGAGCAGGTCGTTAAGGCATTACGTGACCGCGGCGCCGTCGTCGAGTACAAGCTCTTCGACGACGAAGGTCACGGTATCTCGAAACTGAAGAATCGGCTGGAACTTTATCCGCTCGTCGCCGATTTTCTGGACAAATACATGAAGTAAATCCAAGGTTTAAGATTCAAGATTCAAGATGGAAGGATCCTCTTGAATCTTGAATCTTGAATTTTGAGTATCTTGAGTCTTGAATCGCCGGAATCCGGCGCCTTTTGCGCTCCCACCGCGTTTCCGCTAAAATTTCCCATTTAGTCAAGATACAAATTTTTCAGCAAGGGAAATCTATAAACTTATGGCAAACGTTCCGATAACAGTTGCAAAAGGGGACGGCATCGGCCCCGAGATCATGGATGCGACGCTGCATATTCTCAAAGAAGCCGGCGCGCGCATCGATATTGAAGAGATCGAAATCGGTGAAAAGGTCTACTTGAGCGGCAATACCGCCGGCATCGCGCCCGAATCGTGGGACAGCCTTCGCCGGACGAAGGTCTTCCTGAAGGCGCCGATCACGACCCCGCAGGGCGGTGGTTTCAAATCGTTGAACGTCACGGTCCGCAAAACGCTCGGACTTTATGCCAACATCCGTCCGTGCGTTTCGTATCATCCGTTTATCAAGACGAAGCATCCGGTGATGGATGTCGTGATCGTCCGTGAGAACGAAGAAGACACCTACGCCGGCATCGAGCACCGCCAGACCGACATGGTCGAGCAGTGCCTGAAACTGATCTCGCGCCCCGGCTGCGAAAAGATCGTCCGCTACGCGTTTGAATACGCCGTCGCGAACAACCGCAAAAAGGTCACGGCGTTCATGAAGGACAACATCATGAAGCAGACCGACGGGCTGTTCCACAAGATCTTCGATGAGATCGCGGTCGAATATCCGGGGATCGAAGCCGATCACTGGATCGTCGATATCGGCGCCGCAAAGATGGCCGACACGCCGGAGAACTTTGACGTCATCGTCATGGAAAATCTTTACGGCGACATTCTTTCCGACGTTGCCGCGCAGATCGCCGGATCGGTCGGTCTCGCCGGATCGGCGAACATCGGCGAACACATCTCGATGTTCGAAGCGATCCACGGCAGCGCTCCGCGCCGCGCCGGCCAGAATCTCGCGAATCCGTCGGGTCTGTTCCTCGGCTCGATCCTGATGCTGAACCACATCAACCAGCAGGACATCGCCGAACTCGCGCACAACGCTTGGCTGCGAACGATCGAGGACGGCGTCCACACCTACGACATCTTCAAGGAAGGCGTTTCGAAGGAAAAGGTCGGAACGAAGGAATTCGCGGAAGCCGTCGCCGCCCGATTGGGCCAGAAGCCGGAGACGCTGAAACCGGTCGAATACAAGAAAGCGGAAGAATCGACTGCCGAACCGAAGCCGATCTACTCGGTCCGCGAACCGGCGAAA
>JAKOSS010000154.1 GCA_029777145.1 Acidobacteriota bacterium
ACATATAGAGACACTTCGGGCTATTGAGCCGAAACTATAAATACTAGTCGCGGGCGTCAAATGTGTCAAGGAATTGGGCAATCAGAATGACCGTCAGGCTGATTTCCACGACCGTCATCGTTCGCTTCTATGCGGGGCCGATTGAGAGTAGTAATGTTTAGCTATCGCAACTTCACTTGGAACAGACAGAATTCCTGACAAAATCGCGCTCGTCCGGCGCGGACGGCTGCTTGAGTATCTCACGATCGGTTGGAACATACTTGAGGCGGCAATCGCGATTGGCGCCGGCTACCTCGCAGGGAGCATCGCGCTTGTCGGGTTCGGGATCGACTCGCTTATCGAAAGCCTCTCGGGTTCGATCCTGCTTTGGCGGCTGGCCGACGAAACGGAACATCGAGAAAAGCTCGCGATCAAGCTTGTCGGAGCGAGTTTCCTCGTCCTCGCCGCTTACGTCGCATACGATGCGGCCACGTCGTTGATCTATCACGAGGCGCCCGAGGCAAGTTACGTCGGAGTCGGGCTCGCGGTCGCCTCGATCATTCTTATGCCGATACTGGCGCGGGCTAAAAGAGACGTCGGCGAGAAACTCGGCAGCAAGGCGATGACAGCGGATTCGAGGCAAACAAGCATCTGCGCCTACTTGTCGGTAATCTTGCTCGGCGGCCTCGTCCTCAACATGCTATTCGGATGGTGGTGGGCAGACCCGATCGCCGCCCTGATCATGGTCCCGATCATCGTAAAGGAAGGAATTGAAGGACTTCGCGGCGAGATCTGCACCGACGACTGCCACTGACAAATTGCTGTCTATTCTTCGTAAATGCGTTCGATGATCATCGCGTAGCGTTCATTGACGACGCGGCGTTTGATCTTGAGGGTCGGCGTCAGTTCACCGCTCTCGACCGTGAGTTCGTTGTGAAGAAGCGCGATCCGTTTCACTTTTTCGTACTGCGAAAGCTCGGGAGTGTGTTCGGCGACCTCGCGCTCGAAGAAGCTGACGACTCGTTCATGAGTGCAGACGATTTCAGGGTCCTCGCCGGTAAGCCCGTGCTCTTTCAGGAAACTTTCGAGTTGCTCGAAGCTGGGCACGATCAGCGCCGCCGGGAATTTACGTTCGTTGCCGACAAGCACGACCTGGCTGACGAACCGCGAGCCTTTGATCATTTGCTCAATCGGCGACGGCGCGATGTACTTTCCTCCGGACGTTTTGAACAACTCCTTCTTGCGATCAGTGATCCTGAGAAATCCGTCCGGATCGAATTCGCCGATGTCGCCGGTTTTGAACCAGCCGTCCTCGGTGAAAACCTCGCGCGTCGCTTCGGGCTTGTTGTAATAACCGAGCATGACGTTCGGGCCGCTGACCTCGATCTCGCCGTCCGCGGCGATCCGGACGTCGACATTCCGGATCGGTTTTCCGACCGTTCCGAGCCGGACGTTCGACGGATTGCTCGAAGTGATTACCGGAGCACACTCGGTCATTCCGTACCCTTGCATGATCGCCACTCCGGCGCCCGTAAATATCAGGTAAATCGAATCCGAAAGCGCCGCGCCACCGGTGATGCAGAAACGAAGACGGCCGCCGAAGAACTCGCGAAACTTCGCGAACACGAGTTTGTCGGCCAGAGCATGCTTGAGAGCGAGCATTGTCGGAACCGATTCGCCGCGTTCGCGCGTCAGCGCCCATGCCTTCCCGACTTCGATCGCCCAGTCGAAGACCCGTTCCTTCAGTTTGCTGTCCTGCGATGCCTTCAGCTTTGCCTTGGCGTAGACCTTTTCGAAGATCCGCGGTACGCCGACGAACATCGTCGGTTTCACCTCGCGCAGATTGTCCGCGACCTTCTCGATCGACTCCGCATAATGAACCGCCATTCCGTTGAAGATATAGAGGTACATTCCGGTTCGTTCGAAAACATGCGAGAGCGGAAGCACCGACAGCGGGACGTCGCGATCGGAGAAATCGTATTTCTCGCCGGCATCGATGACGTTCGAGATCAGACTCGCGTGCGAGAGCATGACGCCCTTCGGTTCGCCGGTCGTGCCGGATGTATAGATGAGCGTCGCGATATCGTCGGCATCGACGCGGGCGACGAGTTCTTCGATCAATTCCGGCTTTTCGTCGCGCCGTGAGGCTCCGAGTCGTTCCAGTTCGGCGAGCGAAAGCGCGTTCTCGACCCCATCGCCGGATCCTTCGAAAAAGACGATCTTCTGGACCGATGCACAATCACCGAAGATCTCTGCAAGCCGGTCGTACGTCTTCGCGTTCTCGAGAAAGACGGCCTTCGAACCCGAATCGTTGATGATATACGCGACCGCGTTCGGAGCGAGCGTCGTGTAAATGGGAACATCGATAACGCCACTCAATTGGCATCCGGCGTCGGCGATCGTCCATGCGGGAGAATTCGCCGCGAGGATCGCGACTTTGTCGTCCTTTCCGATTCCGAGCGAATCCAGACCGAGCGCGATGTTTTCAGCGCGTTCGATCATTTGCGCCGATGACACACTTTGCCAAACGCCGTCCTTTTTGAAGTTCAGGGCATCCTGACGCGGATGTTTGCTCGCGCTCTGACGGAACAGTTCACCGAGCGTGTTCGGCTCGTGCGCGTAGAGCGGCGCGCGCTCGACCACGCGAGACAACCGCGTCGCCGCGTCGCGGGTCTTGTTCACGGCAGTTTCTGCTCGCGGCTTGCGGGTCATTTCGTCAGGACTCCTCCGAAGAACACCTTCAACACTTCGTCCGCCATCGGTGCCAGCGGATACGACTTGTGCGAAAGGATCCAGTTCGTGACCATTTCGTCGAGCGCGCCGTACAGCATCTTGGCGACAACGATCGGTTTCAGATCTTTCCGGAAAACACCGAGTTTCTGCCCTTCCGCGATCGTGGCGCGAATGATGTCGAGGTAGTCGGCAAAGCCTTTTGCGGAGAACTCCTGCATGAATTTCGTCGAGCCGCGAAGTTCTACCTGAAATACGATCGCGAGATCTCGGTCTGCGCCGAGTCGTTCGAGATGAAGTTGGGCGATTCGCCGCAATTTGTCTTCCGGACTTTCGATCTCGGCAAGTTCGCGCTTGCCTTCCGAAATGAAGTCGCTCATCGCGCGGTCGAAAAATGACCTCAGAATGTCGTCCTTGCTCTTGAAGTACAAATAGACCGTGCCGTCGGCGACGCCGGCTTCTTTGGCAATGTCGGCGACTTTTGAATTGAAATAGCCTTTGCCGGCGAACACTTTGATCGCGGCGCGCAAGATCGCTTCACGCTTGTCGCTGACGAATGGCTTGGCATTTGAACGAGACATTCCGATTTTGGATTTCCGATTTTGGATTTTGGATTTCACGCACTCAGGCTAACCTGAATGAATGGCCATTCATTTTTACGTTAAACTTATCGGAAATATGAGTTCAAATCAACAAAAATGTGCCGGACTTACATAATTCTTACACTAGCGCCCATTTTTTTCAGACTTTGCGATCTCAGGTCTCACCGTCAGGCGTCGAGTTCGGATCTGCGTTCCGGAGACGATTTTCGTCGATCGTTATGCTAGATTCGATTCGACGGATTCGAATGGAAAACAAGATCTACAATTTCAGCGCCGGGCCGGCGATATTGCCGCATAAGGTGCTCGAAGCGGCGCGGCGGGAGCTGCTTTCGTTCGACCGAATCGGAATGAGCGTGATGGAGATCAGCCATCGCTCGAAGTCCTTCGCCGGCGTCCTCGAACGTGCGGAATCGGGGATCAGAAACCTACTGAACGTCCCGGACAACTACCGCATTCTCTTCCTTCAAGGCGGCGCGTCGCTTCAGTTCTCGATGGTTCCGATGAATTTCCTCAAGAGGCGCGCGGATTACATCGTGACCGGCGCCTGGGGAAAGAAGGCCGTCAAGGAAGCGCGGAAAGCCGGAGAAGTGAACGTCATCCATTCGACCGAACAATCCGGTTTTACATCGGTTCCCAAACTGGAGGAAATTAGGTTTTCCGCTAGCGCCGATTATGTCCATTATTGTTCCAATGAAACGATCGACGGCGTCGAATTCAAATTCGACCTCGACGCCGGCGATATTCCGGTCGTTTGCGACGCATCGTCGAACATCCTCTCGAAACCGATCGATATCCAAAAATACGCGCTGATCTACGCCGGCGCGCAGAAGAACATCGGACCGTCCGGCGTGACGCTCGTGATCGTCCGCGACGACATGTTGGAAAAGGTTCCGGAAGACCAGTTTTCGATGCTCGATTACCGCGCGATCGCCGCGAACGACTCGATGCTCAACACACCGAACACCTGGGGAATCTACCTGATCAGTCTTGTTTGCGATTGGCTGGTCCGGCAGGGCGGAGTTGCGGGAATCGCGCGACTCAACGAAACAAAGGCAAACATACTATACGAAGCACTTGATTCGAGCGACGGATTTTTCCGCGGCCACGCGGATCGGGAAGCGAGATCGCTGATGAATGTGACTTTTAGGTTGCCGTCCGAAGATCTTGAATCGCGATTCGTCGCCGAAGCCACGGCCGAAGGCTTCAACGGTCTCAAAGGCCATCGATCGGTCGGCGGGATCCGGGCGTCGATCTACAACGCCTTCCCGGTCGAGGGAGTAGAAAAATTGGTCGATTTCATGCGGGATTTCCGCGACAGAAACTAGAAATCGAGAACAAGTCGATCGGTGATCTCTAGTTCTTCGCTTTCGGAAACGGTCCTCAGATCGATCGCGACCTTGCCGTCGACGATCCGAGTGATGATCGGCGGGTCCGAAAAACGCAAAGATTCCTCAAGCCTCGTCGGCGAGATCTTCGGATGTTCGAGCGAGACGAGCGCCGTTTCGGGCTGAACGTCCGGAGCCGAACCGCCGCCGATCACAGAATTTCCACGTACAACTTCAGCTTTGACCGCCGATTGGGCATTGATCCGCCCGGCAAACGCGTTGGCACGGACCTCGATCTCTTCGACACCCGTCGACAGCATCTTGAGAACCGGAATTTCAGCCAGCGGATCGCGTCGAAATGCCTCGAGCGTCGCTTCGATCGCCGAGTAGGCGAGTTTGTCGACGCGGAGCGCACGGTAAAGCGGATGTTTTCGCAGGCGTTCGATCGCATGCGCGCGCCCGACGATCAGGCCGGCCTGAACACCTCCGAGCAACTTATCGCCGCTGAAAGTGACGACGTCGGCGCCGGCCTCGATCGATCGCGAGATCAACGGTTCGTCGTCGAGCCCGAACCGGGAAAGGTCCAAAAGAGCTCCGGAACCGGCGTCTTCGTAAAAGATCAAGCCGTTGCGATGTGCGAGTTCGGTCAATTCAGCAACATCCGGCGACGCCGTGAATCCGATGATCCGATAATTCGACGGGTGGACCTTCAGGATCATCGTCGTCGAGATGTTCAGCGCCCGTTCATAATCCGAAAGCTTTGTCCGGTTCGTCGTTCCAACCTCGCGCAGAACGGCTCCCGATTCAGTCAATACGTCGGGTACACGAAAGTCGCCGCCGATCTCGACGAGCTCACCGCGCGATATCACGACTTCACCGCCGGATGCGAGAACGCGCAATACGAGGAACGCCGCCGATGCGCAGTTGTTGACGATCAACGCCGATTCGGCGCCCGTCAGTTCCGCAAGAAGATTCTCCGCCCGTGCGCCGCGAATGCCGCGCCGGCCGGTCTCAAGGTTGTATTCGAGATTGCAGTATCCGGCTGTTTCGCAGAGCGCCTTGCGCGCCGTTTCAGAGAGCGGCGCGCGTCCGAGATTGGTGTGAACGATCACTCCGGTCGCGTTGATGACCCGTTTGACACCGGTCTTCAGTTCGCTCCGCCATGCCTTCTCGAGCCGGACCGCGGCTTCGGCGATCAGGTCTTCGCGGGTCGCATCCGGATAGGCGCCTTCCCGCATATCGCGTCGGAGCGAATCGGTAACTGAGCGGGCGAGAACCGTGACATGCCGGCTGCCGGCCGAATCCAGAAGACTCGCGGCGGCTTCCGTGCGCAATAGCGAATCAACCGAAGGCACTCGCGAAAGCGTTTCGTCGGCCCCGGAAATTGGTTGCGATTTCACAAACTTATTCTATTCCAAGTATGCCAAATTGTTTAACGAAACGACGTGTTTGACGGGCGTTGAATAATCGGAAGAACGTAGTGATTGCGACTTTTATAGAGATAGCGTTGATGTTCCGTCGCGCTCCCGCCTTTCGAAAAAATCATGGCTATTGTAGGAAACAAACTTTATCGCAACGCCGCCTCGAAGAAAGAGGATTCGGTACTCATCGATCAGCAGCTATCAAAGCTCGAAGAAGATATCAGAAAGTTGAAGATCGATTTCGACATCTTCTTCAACGGATCGGCGAAACGTCCGCCGTTGGAGGCGAAGGGCAGGATCGAAGCGAACATGAAGAGAATCAGCGACAATCGGAATCTCTCTTATGCGCAGAGATACTTTTTCAATACGCTGATGTCCCGGCTGACTTCGTATCGCGAACTCTGGCGCCGGATGCTGAAAAAGCGTGGTGAAGAGGTCGAAGGTTAGGCGCGATCAAACAACTCAATGAGAACAAGAAAAGCGGCTGATAAGGCCGCTTTTCTGTCGATGAAATTACCGTGGTAAATGATCTAACAGTGTCAAACCTTCATTACGTTCTCAGCTTGCGGGCCCTTCGGGCCGTTCGTAACTTCGAATTCAACTTCCTGTCCCTGAGCGAGGGTTTTGTAACCGTCGCCGCTGATCGCGCTGTAATGCACGAAAATATCCTGTTCGCCCGGCTTCTCGATAAATCCGTAGCCCTTGGCGTTGTTAAACCATTTAACCTTACCGGTCGTCTTTGACATATCCATCAATTCCTCCTGCAAACTTCAGTGAACTAAATCTCGAATCGTTACCGATTCTTCCTTTTCAGGTTTTGGCCGCAAGCATTACAACGAACGCAAGCAAAAAAACGAAAATCCGTTATCCGAAAAGACAAAAATGCCCAATGGACCAGGATCAGAGAAATGTTCAAAAAACCATTTCCAAAATTAGTCTAAAACCTTAAACTGCAAGATTTTTTGGGGATGAAATTTTAGTGTTGTTTTTGTTAGAACGTGCGGAAATTTAGCGAAATTCATGTGCGTTGTCAAGACATTTGAACCCCGAAACATCAATTTTGACCAATAAATACCGCATCACGGAATCGGCAGGTCAAGCGACCGCAAATTCGAACCTGACGAAGTCTCCAAAATCGGAGCAAAGCTGAATGCCGATC
>JAKOSS010000015.1 GCA_029777145.1 Acidobacteriota bacterium
GATGACGTCCGCGCCAAACTTGATCATGTAACGGACCTTCTTCCGCACGCCGTCGACGCCGTCCGCGACGCCCGACATCTCTTCGGGCATGCGCGACGACAGCCACGGCGAAAATCCGACGACGTCCCCGTGACTTCCGGTCGAACCGATGTAGTAGTTCGCAACCTGCATCCGCGGTCCAGGGATCTTGCCGGCGTTGATCGCGTTCTTCAGCGCGAGCGCGACGAAACCTTCCGATCCGACATCGCGCACGGTGGTGAATCCCGCGTCGAGCGTCCGCTTGGCGTAGATATGCGCGGTCACCGCGACATCGACGAACGATTCGCGGAACATGGAATCGTAATAATTGCTTTCGGGTTGCGACGTCTGATGAACATGCGTGTCGATGAATCCGGGCATGACCGTCGACTTCGATAGATCGATCACGGTCGCGCCGCTCGGGATCGCCACGTTCGCCCCGACGGCCTTGATTATGTTGTTTTCGATAAGGATGATCTGGTTTTCAAGGACAACGCCCTTTTCGGTATCGATCAGCCGTCCGGCCTTGATCGCCGTGACCTTTGTCGACTGCGCCGGAACAGCGAGAACGCTGACGGCGATCGTCGCCGCAAGCAGGATCAGAGAAACAAGTTTTCGCACTTTGAGAACCTCGAATTTGAATTTTGCAAAAATGACCGGCTTTCAACTTAAACGCCCGACGGGCCGAGGTCAAGTATTTGGCGGTTTGGCGCGATAAACAAACGCCATTCGTTTTGGTAAGATTCTTCTTACGCTTCGGGAACGATGTTTGCTCTGTGAGAAGCGGGAAATCGATTATGCAGTTCTCTTTTGATTCAAATCTGAACCGGATCGCGGAAAAGGTCGAAGCCGGCGATCGTTTGTCGTTCGAGGAAGGTCTCGAACTTTATCAAACCGGCGACCTGAACGCGCTCGGGAAACTCGCCGATCATGTCCGGCGCAAGAAACACGGACTGACGACGTTTTTCAACGTCAACCGGCATTTCAACCACACGAACATTTGCGTCGCGGACTGCAAGTTCTGCAATTTTTACCGGCGCTCGCGCGACGCGGACGCGTACACGCACTCGATCGAAGAGGGCGTCGAGATCGCCCGCAACGCCGTCGCGGAAGGAGCGACCGAACTGCACATCGTCGGCGGTCTGAACACGAAGCTGCCGTTCGATTACTACACCGGACTTTTCTCGGCGCTGAAGGAGAATTTTCCGACCCTTCACGTCAAGGCGCTGACGATGGTCGAGCTCGACTTCATGGCGCGTTTCTACAAGATGTCCGACGAGGAGTTGATCGAGAAACTGAAAGCCGCCGGCATGGACTCGTGCCCGGGCGGAGGTGCGGAGATCTTTGCCGAGCCGACGCGCTCGCGGATCTGCGATCACAAGTGCGACGGCGACCGGTGGCTCGAACTCGCCGGAAAATGCCACGCCGCCGGTGTGAAAACGAACGCGACGATCCTGTACGGGCATATCGAAACGATCGAAGACCGCATCGACCATTTGGTCAAACTCCGTGAACAGCAGGACAAATCGGGCGGATTCCAGTGTTTCATCCCGCTCGCGTTCTATCCGCCGGACAGCGCTCTGTCATCGCTTCCAGGACCGGACGGAGTCGATTCGCTGAAGACGATCGCGATCTCGCGGCTGATGCTCGACAACTTCGACCACATCAAGGCGTACTGGGTGATGCTCGGAAAGCATCTCGCGCAGGTTGCGCTCCATTTCGGTGCGAACGACCTCGACGGGACGATCACCGACGGCGGCGAGTTGACCGAGGCTTACTCGATCGAGAACGGCGAGGTCAAGATGACGAAACAGCAGCTGATCGCTTTGATCGAGAACGCCGGATTCGAGGCCGTCGAGCGCGATACCGTTTACAATCGGATACGTCAGACGAGCGCGAGCTGATTCCGCCCGGAACCGCAAATTGCCCAAGAAACGCAGCAAGATCCAAAACAAAGCAGAGCTGGTCGCGCTCAGATCGCTGATCGGGACGATCGGCGCGTTGCCGCTCGTCACTTCGATGCGTTTCGGCAAATCCGTCGGACGGTTTTTCGCAAAGCGGTTTCCGAAGCTCCGGAAAACCGGCCGCCGCAATCTCGAGATCGCGATGCCGGAACTATCATCCGAAGATAAGGACCGGATCGTCCTCGGCACGTTCGAATCGCTCGGACGGCACCTCGGCTTCGTTTCCCACTTTCGAAAATTCCAGCATGAAGACGTCCGCGACCTGGTTGAGGTTGTCGGGCTCGGGAACTTCGAAGAGGCCTATGCGCGCGGGAACGGTGTTCTGTTTTTTACGGGCCATTTCGGCAGTTGGGAAGTGTTCAACCTCCTGCCCGCGGCATTCGGTTACGGGATGAACATCCTCGTCAGAAGAATTGACAATCCGCTTGTCGAAGGCTTCGTCGATGAAATGCGGACGCGATTCGGATCGGTCACGCTCGACAAGACAAAGTCCGCGCGAACAATGTTCCGGGTTTTGAAGAAAGGCGAATTGCTCGGAATCCTCGCGGATCTCAACGTTCAGGAAAAGGAAGGAGTTTTCGTCGATTTCTTCGGCGTTCCCGCATCAACCACGACGAGCATCGCCAAACTCGCGCTTGCGACCGGCGCGGCGATCGTGCCGGCATTCGCCGTTTGGGAAGAGGAAAAGCAAAAATACGTCGTTTACGTCGAACCGGAGATCAAATACGATCCGAACGATAACTCGGACGCGGCAGTTCAGGGGCTAACGCAGGAGATCACGTCGGTCGTCGAGAAATTCGTGCGCAGGTATCCGGAACAATGGCTGTGGATCCACAAGCGTTGGAACACCAGACCGAAAGGAGAGAAAGAACTCTACTAATTTGCGATTTCCGATTTGCGATTTGCGATTTTCGATTTTCGATTGGAAAAGCTCGATTGAATCTTCGCTTATTTGTAATCGTCTGTAGTTCGACAATCGCAAATTGAAAATCGCAAATCGCAAATAGCTGCTCACTTACTGTTCAAAAACCATTCCGTAAA
>JAKOSS010000155.1 GCA_029777145.1 Acidobacteriota bacterium
ATTCAGCTGGATCGCAGTCGGCAACCGAATCGATTCAAAAAACCTCGCGCCGATCGCACCGGAGATCACGAACACGAATTTTGATACCCAGCTTCGCGATTTCCTTTACGACGATTCGAACAAGGATTCGAGCGGAAAGTCGTTGTGGTGGGACGGAGCGAAAGTGCGGACCGATCGTGCGCCGCAACCGCGGTTGCTTCCGAAATCCGAAAGACCGCAGAAGTAGGTCCAGCAAGGAGGATTATGAAAGACAAAATCACGACGATACTCCTTGTCGGCGCAGTGATCGCGATCGCCGTCTCCACGGGGTTTTCGCAGATCGCGACCGGCGGATCGTACGGCCTGAACCGCGCGGCCGTTTCGAACGGCGGCGGAAACGCTGCCGGAGGTACTTATGAAGTCGGCGGAACGTCCGGACAGTCGGCGGCAGGCGCCAACGGCTCGGGCGGCACATACGCGAGCCAGGGCGGTTTTTGGTTCGGGATGCTGGCCCCGACGGCCGCTTCGACGCAGATCTCGGGCCTGATCAGGTCTCCGGACGGCGCGGGCCTCGGCAACGTCATGGTCTCGATCGCCGGTGGTTCGCTGACGACGCCGCGTGTCACGCGGACGAACCAGCTCGGACGGTTCGCCTTTGAACAGCTTGAGGTCGGGACGTTCTACATCGTCACCGTCTCGAGTCCGCGGTACGTTTTCCCGCAACCGAGCCAGGTAGTTTTTCTGGATGACGTGCTGGAGGTTTTCTTCACGTCAAACTGATCCGGTCGCGAGATCGACCTTGAGGAACCGCGGTCATTACGGGCCGCGGTTTTTCTCATGAAATCACACGGATGTCCGCAACAATTCGCAAATTGAAAATCGAATAACTATACTTCCGTCGATGATCAGAAAGTTCGAATTTACCTCCATCCTCGGTTGGTCGGTCAGCCGTTACGACACTTTCATGGCCTGCAAACGGCAATACTGGTACACCTATTACGGCCGGTTCGATCTCGAGATCGACGCGATGAAGATCAACGCGCTCAAGAACCTGACGTCGGTCCCGCTTGAGATCGGGAACGTCACCCACAAGGTCATCAAGACGCTCCTCGACCGGATAAAGAAGACGACGCAGCCGATCGACGCCGAGCGTTTCATCGACTACGTGAACCGCACGACACTCGACATCACCGCGCCGAAGAAATTCAGCGAGATCTACTACCGCGAGAAGGACGAGATTCACGCCGAAACGGAGATCCTTCCGGCCGTCGTCGATGCTGCCAACAATCTGCTCGGAAGCGATCGGTTCAGGTGGCTGCAGGATGTTGCGCGCGAACGGAGCGACGAATGGGTCGTCGATCCTGAAGGTTACGGCGAGTGCCGGATCGACAATCTGAAAGCCTATTGCAAGGTCGATTTTCTGTTCCCGGTCGGCGACGAACTCGTGATCATCGATTGGAAGACAGGGAAAGAAACAAAACCGCCCCCGAGCGAATATCTCGACAAACACGCCCGGCAGTTGCGCGGATACGTCCTTTGGGCCCATTTCCAGTTTGATCACGACATCACGAAGATCAAGCCGTACGTCGCCTATCTTCTTCCGGAATATCGCGAGCGGCAGTTCGGCGGAAACGAATTCGATCTCGAGGCGTTCACCGACACGATCCGCGAAGAGACAGAGAAGATGTACGAATACTGCCGCGATGTCGACGAGAACTTTCCCAAAGCGAAGGAAGAATTCCCGATGACGCACAACCTGATGACGTGCAAGTTTTGTAATTTCAGGGAGTTGTGCGGGCGGACCGCTAATCTTGAGGCGCCTTCGGCCGGGTCATGAATTCCCAGCCGAAACTCACGATCGACAACACGAGTACGATTCGGAAAGCCATCGATGGAAGCTGCGCGACAAACGCGTCGGTGCTTTCCGGCAGGCTCGCTCTGATGGCGGCGAACTGGAGAATCACCGTCAGAATCGAACCGGCGACCGATACCAGAATCGCGCGCCAAACCCAAGTTTTTCCGAAGACCCGCGAAGTTGTGTCCGCAAAAAGAACGGCGACGAAAACCGGCAGCAGCGCGATCGAGAGGTCAGAATCGGTACCGCCGAAAACGAACCAGTCAGCGATCGCAACGCAAATCGCCGTGACGATCGCCCGAAATGTGCCGGCAAGCAAATCGCGCAGTTTCATATCGATTCATAGTAGAACGCATTCAGATCTTTCACCAATTGCTCGTTGAGCTCCGCGGTCAAAGACTCGCGGTCCGCGATCAGGTCCCAGACCTGACCGGCGAGCGGCTCGGCGGTTTTCGCCGTGATCCTGTCGGCGAGTTCGAATCGGTCACGCGGACTAGGATGCGTGTCGTCCTCGGTCGTGTCGCGCGAAAGCTCCTCATTGAACTTCCCTTCCAGTTCGGTGGCGATCGATGCGGTCTGCGGGATCATCGCGTACATGTTCCCCATTTTGCCGCCGGCGCTCAGCGACGCATTCAGTTCCGCGGTCGCGATCGCGTTGAATTCGATGTCGCGCCGGATGACGTGGGTCAATCCTTCCTTGAAGGCATCGGCGCCGAAATGGAACACCGCGACCCGGTCAGCCAGAACTTCCTGCAGGCGACTCGCGCCGTGCGTGATGCGTCTGAACAGGAAGTGGTAGAAACGAAGGAAGTGGAACGCCAAATTGTAGAAAGTGGCGGTCCCGCTCTTTCCCATCGATTCCGCCAAACGGATGATGTCCGAATTGACTCGATACGCGACGTCGCCGCCGGCGGTATCACGGTTCGAGAAATGACCGTACTCGTGGGCGAGGACTGCCCGAAACGCGTTCTGTTCAAAACCGTCGATCGCGGCGGCACCGACGATCAACACACGTTCGGCCTTATCCTGCATCTTCGCGCGCCATCCGCCGCGTTCGTAAACCGCGACTTCGGCTCCGCACGTCAAGCGGATCTCGTTGACCGGACGTGTTTCGATCACTTCGGCAACGTCCCGCGCGATCTTCCAGAGACCCGGTGCTTCGGCTTCCGAAAGAACGCGGCCCGGATCGTCGATCTTCTCTCTGAAGATCAGCGATTTGATCATGTAGAACACCGAAGCCAATGCGACGAACCCGACGACGAGTACGATCTTGATCGGGATCGTCCCGATCATGACGAACCCGAGAATTATCCCGGCGGCGACGGCAAGAACGAGAAACATCACGATCGGCTGCGAAACGTAGTAGTAGATTCCCGCCAGCGTGATCAGTTTTCTGTATGCCCCGCGCAAGCCGGCCTGCGCCGTACCGTGGACATCGTTCGGATCGGAAATTTCGATCGACTTCAAGGTCTTTCTCGAATAGAACTTTCCGGCACCGAACAGCGCCGCGAGTCCAAGCGCCCAGACACCGACCAACGCGAACGGCACGTACACCAGATTCCCGAGGCCAAAGTACCGGTTGTCCCTCTCGCTTTGAATAGCCTTCAAGATCTCGGCGGTCGCCTCGGACGGAATTCCCATCTCCTCGGCCTTTCTGATCTCGGCCTCCGCCTCGGTAAAGTAGCCGTCGTCGGCGAGTTTGATGCCGTTGAAGTAATGTGTCGAAGGATCGTCGGGGAACCTCGCGGTCATCAGGTCAACAGCGCCTTTGAATTCATTCGCGTCGCCGAGGAAAAGCGCGAGTTGCGCGACCATTCCGACATACTCGACATCGTCCTGCTTGCCGGCCTTCATTGCCTCTTTCGCCAACAAGAACGCTTCCTTTACATCGTCTTCCGACGGCTGCCGCCGGCTTGGCCCGGAATCCACGATAGCGACCGCCAGCGAGATCAGACTTTCTGGACTGCGTTCGACGGCAACGGCCTGTCTCGCCATCTCAAGACCGTCCAATCGGTTGCCGAGACGGACGAGCGCGCCGCCGCATCGACGAAGCGCCGGCGCGAAATTCGGGGCCTGTTTGAGTACTTTCTTGTAGAGCTCCGCGGCCTTTTCGAGATCGGCGCTGTCAAGCGCCTCGGTCGCGGCGTTGAAGTCGTCCAGCGCTTTCGGCGCAACTTCAGACAATTGTTTGCGGATCAATTCTTCGGCTTTCTGATCTCGGGTTTGTTGCTGTCCGAAGATCGACCCAACGACGAAGAGCGAAACCGCGAGGATCGCGAGAACGAGTCGAATATTCATTTGAGTGCCGTCCTGAACTTGAGCGTTTCTGAGACAATTTCGAAAAGAGAATACCACGGCCCCGCGTCGGCGAAAAGCAAATTTTGCGGACAAGCTTCAGGAGGATCCGCGCGTTTTGCCGGCGGGAATCAGCCGCCGAACAGGTTCGGCTGATCGTCGTCTTCGACGATTCCCTCGGGCGACCAGAGATAGTCGTCGAGCCTGCACTTCGCCTTGGCGTTGAACGCGACTCCTTCCTGTTCGAGGAGTTTCTGCTGAAGATCGAACGGGATCGTGAACTTGGCTGTCGAACATCCGCCCGACGCGTTGACGACCCGCTGCCACGGCACGTTCTCGGTGGATGCGGAATGCATCACGTAGCCGACCGTCCGCGCGGTGTAGCCTTCGCCGAGGATCGCGGCGATCTGGCCGTAGGTCATCACGCGCCCGCGCGGGATCGTCCGCACGAGCGCGTAAACTCTTTCGCGATAAGACTGTTCGTCGACAAGCATTCGAAAGTAGTCCGTAGACAGTAGACATTAGACAGTAGACAGTAGACAGTAGACTGTAGATGGTAGATTTCTTATCGAATAGATTACAAAAAGGCTTCAATATCCTACCGCTACTGTCTACTGTGTACCGTCTACTTAAAAAAGTCCGACCACATTTCCCTTTTCATCGATATCGATCTTTTCGGCGGCCGGGTGCTCGGGCAGTGCGGGCATCGTCCGCATGTCGCCGCAGATCGGGTAGATGAAGCCGGCGCCGACGCTCGCGCGGACCTCGCGGACCGGGAACGTGAAGTCTGACGGCGCGCCTTTGAGCGTCGGGTCGTGACTCAGACTCAGGTGCGTCTTGGCCATGCAGATCGGCAACTTGCCGAATCCGTTTTCCTCGTACGACTTGATCTGGCTCGTCGCCTGCGGCGAGAAACTCACTTCCTTGGCGCCGTAGATCTTTGTCGCGATCGTCTCGATCTTCTTCATGATCGGCTGATCGAGGTCGTACAGGAACTTGAACTCGCTCGGTTCGTCGCACGCCGCGACGGTCATCTCGGCGAGTTCGATGGCGCCTTTTCCGCCGTTCGCCCAGTGCGTCGAAACGGCTGCACCGAGCGCGCCGGCTTCGACCGAGATGCGTTTGATCGCTTCGATCTCTTCCGGATGATCGGTCTCGAACGCGTTGATCGCAACCACCGGCGTGACGCCGTGGAGCTTGATGTTCTCGATCTGCTTGATCAGGTTAGACGCGCCGGCTTCGACGTCGCCGACATTGAGTTCGAGAAGGTCCTTCGGCAGCGCCTTGCCGGCGACGATCTTGTATTTTCCGCTGTGCGCCTTGAGCGCGCGGACCGTCGCGACGAGCACGCAGGCGTCCGGTTTGAGACCGCTGTAACGGCACTTGATGTTGAAGAATTTCTCGGCGCCGATGTCCGCTCCGAAACCGGATTCCGTCAGCAGATAGTCGCCGCATTTGCTGGCGATCAGGTCGGCGAGGATCGAACTGTTGCCGTGCGCGACGTTCGCGAACGGTCCTGCGTGGACCAACGCCGGCGTGTTCTCGAGCGTCTGCATCAACGTCGGCCGGATCGCGTCGCGCATCAGGACCGTCATCGCGCCGGCGGCGCCGATCTCTTCGGCCGTGACCGGCGTTTTGTCGTTCTTGAGCCCGACGACGATGCGCCCGAACCGCTCGCGCATGTCCTGCAGCGAGGTTGTCAGCGCGAGGATCGCCATCACTTCCGAGGCGACCGTGATATCGAAACCGGTCTCGCGCGGAACGCCGCCTTCGAGCTTTCCGCCGAGTCCGACGACGATGTGGCGCAGCGCCCGGTCGTTCGTGTCCAAAACGCGCTTCCAGGTGATCGAGTAAGGATCGATGTTGAGCGGATTCCCGCGCATCAGGTCGTTGTCGATCATCGCCGCCAACAGGTTGTTCGCCGCGCTGACCGCGTGGATGTCGCCCGTGAGATGAAGATTGAAGGTTTCCATCGGAACGACCTGTGCGTATCCGCCGCCGGCCGCGCCACCCTTGATCCCGAACGTCGGCCCCTGCGACGGCTGCCGGAGCGTGATCACGGCACGCTTGCCGATGTGCTTCATCGCCTCGCCGATCCCGATCAGCGTCGTCGATTTCCCTTCGCCGAGCGGCGTCGGAGTTATCGCCGAAACGTCGATGTATTTCGCCGCCGGGCGATCCTTCACCTTGTCGAGAACGCTCAGCCGGAGCTTTGCGATATGCGGGCTCCCGTAGATGTCAAAATCGTCCGTGCCGAGATCCATTTGCTCGGCTATCTCATTCAGCGGTTTAAGTTTAGCGGCTTGTGCAATAGCAAGATCTGATAGCATTGATGATCCCCTTTCTTTGATAATAAGTTGGAATAATTATTGCGAGTTCAGTCGGATCGCAAACCGGAATTCCGAAATCACAAATCCGAAACGAGTATCGTCCTCGCCGGAGCGCCGTCGCCCGTTCCGCCGTCGATCTTCAGCGGCAGGCAATACAAATCGTAGTCGCCCGCCGGGACTTCGCGGAGATCAAGTCCCTCGATGATCACGACCTCGGCTTCGAGCAGCGTGATGTGCGTGTCGAATGACTTCGCTCCGAACTTTTCGACCGAAAGATAGTCGATGCCGACGAGTTTCACGCCCCCGGCTACCAAACGACGCGCGGCGTCCGGTTCGATATATGTGAAATCCGTCCGGAATCCCTTTTCGGGTTCATTCCAGAAATCCGAATTCCGTGTCTTGAAAAGAACTCTTTCGGTATTTTCGACGGATTCGACATGAGCGGCTGTAATCGCCGTCACATCCGGCGGCAATTCAACGACGCGGCACGGCCCGACGAGCTTGTGAAGATCGAGCTGATCGACGCGCCGCATGTGTTCGATGAAGTGATTCGGCGCATCGACGTGGGTCGCGGTGTGGACGCCGAAACAGACTTGCGAGACATTCGCCGCGTCTCCGTTTGCCAACGCCGAGCAGACGTCGAATTTCACCTTCGGATCACCCGGAAAGGTCGGAACCGATTCGCTGACCGCGATCGTTACGTCGTAGATTTTCATGTCATCAGAATATCAGTTTGCGAACCGAAGCCTAACCAACGGACGGACGGATAATTGATAATTGAAAGTTGATACTTGATAATTGGGACGTCGTCTTCATTCAATGGTCCCAAGAATCTCAGCATCGAGCTATTCGAATACCGCGCCGCTGATCTGGTCGTTTCTTTACGGATCGCGACGCGGATCTGTCGAGATGATCCTCGACACCGCGCCGGCGCGATCTGCGCAGCTTTTGGCTGAACGGCGGGTGTCGGCCGCGCTCGTCCCCGTGATCGCGTACCAGACGATCCCTGATCTTCGGATCATTCCGAGTGTCTGCGTCGGCGCGCGCGAGCGCGTCCGGAGCGTTTGCCTCGCGACTCGCGGAATGGAACTTGAGGACGTGCGGAGTGTTTCGCTGGACGTATCTTCGAAAACTTCGGTCGCGCTGACGAAGATCATTTTCCGCGAGTTTCTCGGATTTGAACCTGAATTCAAGCCCGCCGAACCGAATATCGACGCGATGCTCGACGAGTCCGATTGCGCGCTGCTGATCGGAGACCCCGCTTTGGGAATTTCGATTTGCGATTTGCGATTTGCGATTGAGAACGTCGAAACATCAGCATCCCGACCATCGATCGTTCAATCGCAAATCGAAAATCGCAAATCGCAAATCCGCGTCTTCGATCTTGTCGAACTGTGGCGACGGTTCACCGGCTTCGGATTCGTTTTCGCGATGTGGATGACCGCGCTCGATTCGTGTCCGATCGACTTTGCCGGCGCCCGGGATGAAGGGCTCCGCCATGCCGATGAGATCATCTCGAACTATGAATCGGGGATTCCGCTGTCGCGGGATGATTTCATGGATTATCTGACGAAGAACATTTCATATTCGATCGACGAATCGATGCAGTCCGGTCTCGAACTTTACTACGCTCTTGCGACGAAGAACGGGTTGATCGAACGAAACCGGCCGCTCGAATTCGTGTGAACTGCCGGCAGTCCATGCCAAAACCACAACAATTCCGCTTCAATCAACGTACGCCGAAGCGATCGCGACATCGCCGCCAGTGCCGAAATACGAGTACGAGACCTGCCGCGTCGCTCCGCTCATGACGTAGAAGACGCCGCCGCGCCAAACTGCCGGATCCGCTTTCCCGTCACCGTCATAGTCTCCGACGGCGATCTGATCGCCGGAAGTTCCCCAATAGAAATGGTTGATCGCGCCGTTCGAAGACTGCTTCACGTACCAGACGCCGTCGCGGAAAACGGCGACGTCCGACTTTCCGTCGCCGTCGAAATCTGCCGGAACAGGGGTATCGGATGCGAGTCCAAACAATTCGTACGTGACCGCACCGGTCGCCGAGCTCCGTATGTACCAGGTTTGATCCGACGGCCGAAAGACCGCGAAATCAAGCCGCGAATCGCCGTCGAAATCGCCCCGGACGGCCTTGTCGCCGAGCGCACCCCAATTGACGTAAGTGATGTTCCCGGCCGAATTGTTCAGGCTGCCGCGATAGAAAAACGTTCCCGCTCTGAATGTCGCCGGTTCGGCCTTTCCGTCGCCGTCGTAGTCGCCGGGCACGGCCTTGTCGCCCGTCAGCCCGAAAGGATCTACCCGAACCGTCGAGTCACTCGATCGAATGATGTAAAAGTATGCCTGATCACCGCTTTCGCCTTCGCGCCAGACGGCGACGTCTGTCTTGCCGTCACCGTCGTAGTCGGCCGGAACGAGTTTGTCGGTCGCGAGCCCGAACTGCACCGAGTAAAATGAGTTCGGAGCCAGCGCCGGCGAGCTCGAAGGATTGATGAACCACGTACCCGAACGGTAGACAGAAGCGTCGGTTCGGCCGTCGCCGTCGAAATCCGCAATGCGAAGCGCCGCGTTCGACACCGGGACGCTCGCCGAATTGTTCAAACGCGCGGTAATTGACTGCGCGCTCTGATTCCAACCCGCAAGCACGATCTTGCCGTCGGTTTGCAGCGTCATGTCGCTGGCTTCACGCACCGTCGCCACGATCTTCTGACCGCCGTTGCCGAAGGCGGAGTCGATCGATCCGTCGGCGTTGAACCGTGCGATCTGCGATTCCGTTGAGATCGCGGGATTCTGACGGCGCCAGCGGGCGATCAGAAACTTCCCGTCCGGCGAGCGAAGAAACGAATACCGTTCGGTTCCCGGCGTGTTCTCCGGAAATGCAGTTGCCTTGCCATCGCCGTCAAATGTCGGATCGAGCGCCCCGTCGGCGTTGAGCCTTGCGATCCCGAAACTGTATTGCGTCGAGGTGTTCGAGCCCGCGCGTCCGGCGATCATGATCCGGCCGTCGCCGAGCACGATCGGCCGGAACGCCTCATCGTAACCGGCCGCGAAATCGATGACCGCATAGCCGTCGCCGTCGAACGTCGTATCAACGGCACCGTTCGCGGTGAACCTGAATACAACCATGTCGGACGGAGAATTGAAACTCGTTGCATACCGACCGGATGCCACGATCTTGCCATCCGGCTGAAGCGCGATGCCGTTCATGGTTCCAGTGCCAAGCGTCGATGCGCAGACGTTGCCGCCGACACCGAACGACGTATCGACCGAGCCGTTCGCGTTGAATCGCCCGACGCAGAAAGCCGTACCTTCCCAGCCGCCGGCGATCAGGATCTTTCCGTCCGGCTGTAGCATCGCGTCGTTCGGAGTATCGCCGCGCGATCCGCTGGTCGTGAAGTTCCAGGTTACGACGCCGTTGGCCCCGAAACCCGGATCGTTTGACCCGTCGGAATTGAATCTGAAGATCGCGATCATGTTCGTGTTCGCGTTCTGGCTGGTTCCGACGAGGACGAGCTTGCCGTCGGGCTGAAGCAGGATTACCGGGAGAATGTCGGGCCGTCCGCCGACGTCCGCATAGCGTCGGCCGTTCGTCCCGAACGTCGTATCGACCGATCCGTCGGAGTTGTAGCGAATGATCGAATAGTCGTTCAGGAACGAATTGTCGGCGGCGTTACCGGCCGCGACGATCTTGCCGTCCGGCTGAACGACGACGCTTCGGTGTCGCGAGACATTCCCGTAAAAGGCTTCGTTGGCAAAGCCCGTCAGATTAAAACCCGTGTCCGGATCGCCGTCGGCGGCAAAAGCCGGAACACTCAATAAAAACATTATCAGAATTGAGAAAAATCGAATCATTATTACCCCCACGGAGAGTCTCGCAGTAGGCGCGGAAATTTCGGGACAGTTTGATCCGAATAACTTGTCTCAAAGTCTGATTTAGGCCAGAATCTCACCTGCCGATGGACCACGATTCAAACACGACCACACGATTGCTGCGCGACGCTCAGGCCGGCGACAGCAACAGCCTCGACGAGCTTTTGCCGCTCGTCTACGACGAGCTGAAGCGGATCGCCGCATACAAGATCTCGCTCGAACGGCCGAACCACACGCTGCAGGCGACGGCGCTCGTTCACGAGGCATACCTCAGACTCATCGATCAGCATTCGGTCGACTGGCGCAACCGCGCGCATTTTTTTGCGATCGCCTCGGAAATGATGCGGCGCATCCTCGTCAATTACGCGGAAAGCCGCAACGCGAAAAAGCGAAACGAAGGCCAAACGCTGATCTCGCTCGATGTCGCGGGCGAGGTCGCGGCTGATTCCGAGGTCGATCTTATCTTCCTCGACAACGCTCTGAAGGAACTCGCGGAATTCGATCCGACGCAGGCACGGGTCGTCGAACTGAAGTTCTTCGGCGGTCTCACCAATGAAGAAACTGCCGAGGTCCTCGGCGTCTCGGATCGGACCGTCAAGCGCGAATGGCGGATGGCCCGCGCCTGGCTGGCATCGCGCCTGGCCTGATTTCGGCGGAATTTCTGCGATTCATGAGCGAGGTCCTGATGTCACCCGAAACCTGGAAGATCGTCAAAAAACTGTTTAACGAAGCGGTCGAACTCGACCCCGCCGAACTCGACTCATTCATCGCGGCCAACGCCGACGCGGGGGAAGACGTGATCGCCGAACTTCGCAGTCTTCTGGCTGCCTCTGCAACCGGCCGTTTCGACCGTCCGGTCGCGAAAGTCGGCGAGTTGTGGTCGGCCGATTCCGACGAAGAGTCGCTTGCTGGAAAGACCGTCGGCGATTATCGTCTCGTTCGCCGGATCGGTCGCGGCGGGATGGGAGTCGTCTTCGAAGCCGTGCGCCACGGCGAGGATTTCGAACAGCGGGTCGCGCTGAAGGTGCTCCGCGCCGGGCTCGATTCGGAGCCGATGATCCGCCGTTTCGGGCAGGAACGGAAGATCCTTGCGTCGCTCGAGCATCCGAACATCGCACGTCTTCTCGACGGCGGTCGCGACGATGCTGGAAATCCGTTTCTCGCGATGGAATTCGTCGAAGGGATGCCGATCGACGATTACTGCGCGACGCGCTCGCTTGGGATCTCCGCGCGTTTGCGATTGTTCCTTCAGGTCTGTTCGGCCGTTTCTTTCGCCCATTCGCGTCTGGTGGTGCATCGCGATCTCAAACCGTCGAACATTCTCATCACCGAGAACGGGACCGCGAAACTGCTTGATTTCGGGATCTCGAAGATCATTACCGACGAAGAACTTCCGGCTCAGACCGTAACGTCGCTCGGCATGATGACGCCGCAGTATGCGTCGCCCGAACAGGTTTCCGGCGACGTCGTCTCGACGCCGTCTGACGTGTATTCGCTCGGAATGGTTCTTTACGAACTGCTGACCGGCATCAAGGCCTATCGATTCCCGAGCAACCGCGCGGACGAGATCGCACGCGTCGTCTGCGAAGTCGAACCGGCGCGTCCGTCGACGGTGGTCGATCAACCGAAACGGCGTTCAGGGGAGCTGTTTGAACCGATCGGCGGGACCAATTCGGACCGTGCGAAAACAACGGTTTCCGCATTTTCCGCCAGTTCGAAAGAACTTCGCGGCGATCTCGACAACATCGTTCTGAAAGCGCTCGCCAAGGATCCGGCGCGGCGCTATTCGTCAGTCGAGCAGTTTGCGGCCGACGTCGAACGGCATTTGGACGGACTTCCCGTCTCGGCGCGGCCCGACACCGTTGCTTACCGCTTCGGCAAATTTGTCCGGCGCCACCGGATCGCGGTTGGCGCAGGCGCGGTCGCGGTCCTCGCTCTGATCGCCGGAATCGGCGCGACGAGCTGGCAGGCGCATCGCGCGGAGCAGCAACGGCAACTTGCCGAAAGGCGATTCAACGAGGTCCGCGAACTCGCCAACAACGTCGTTTTCAAATACCACGACGAGATCAAGGACCTTCCGGGTTCGACCCGCGTCCGCGAACTGCTCGTCGCCGACGCGCTCAAGTATCTCGACGGACTGAGACGCGATTCCGGCGACAATCCCGCGCTCGCCCGCGAACTCGCGCAGGCATACATGCGGATCGCGAGCGTCCAGGGCGGCACATATCAGGCGAATCTCGGAAACTCCGAGGCCGCTGCGGCAAGTTACCAGCATGCGATCGAACTTCTCGAACCGCTCGCCGCCGGATCGAGCGACGTCAAGCTGCTTTCCGAACTTCGCGACGCATATGTCGAGTCGGGCCGGGCGTTCTTCCGCGTCGGCAACTTCGAGTTGCAAAATCGCAACTTCGAGCGCTCGCTCGAACTTGGCCGGCGGGTGATCGAACTCGCGCCGGACGACATCAATTCGAAGATCTACCTCGCGCGCAGTTTCGTTCATTACGGCGACAGCATTCCGGACGCAGAGGCCGAACGCCGGATGGAGACGTTCCGAAAGGCGATGAAAATGGCGGAAGAAGTGATCGCGCTCGCGCCGGACGACGAAACCGCGAATCGAATTCTCGCGACGGCGACGCATCGGGTCCAACTTTACACATTTCTCGACGCCGAAAAGGCCAAAAAGGCCGGCGACGAGACTCGCCGGTTGGAGTTGCTTCGCGAAGCGCTCACGATCACCAAGATCTCGACCGCCGCTCAAATGAAGGTCTTCGCAATGAAGCCCGACAATGCGGTCTACAAGCGGAACGTTGCCGGCGCGCGGCTGAACGAAGGCAAGATCTATCGTGAACTCGGCGATTACAAGGTTGCGATCCGGTTGGCGTCAGAGGCGCTTGAGATCCAGCTTGAGATCGCCGCCGCCGATCCGAACAACAACGAGATCAAACTGGATCTGAAGGAATCGTACGAAGATCTCTCACTTGCTTTCGTCGGAGCCGGCGAGATCAACCTGGCGAGGCAAAATCATCAACGATCGGTCGATCTGAGCGTCGCGCTGCTCACGAAGGATCCAAACAATTTCGACTTCCTGATCGCACGGCTGCGGGGCGAGCAGGTTTTCGCCGACGCCCTGCTCGGAGCCGGACGCCGCGCCGAGGCCAAGGCGGTATATCTGGGAGCGCTGAAGTTGGTATCGCCGGACATCCCGGAAAAATACGCTTCGTTCGTCGCCGATTTCAGATCGAACGTGAACGAAAGCCTCGTGCGGTGCGGCTAGTCGTTATACGGATTGTCGCGAAGCGTAGCGTCAATCTCGTTTGCGCGTCTTTCGGCGAATGCCGGATCGATCCTTTCGAGGAGTTCGAGTTGTTTGGCGAAGATGATCCGACGGCTGTCCTGATCCTCGATCCGGTTCTTGAACTCGTGATCCACTCCTATCCAAAAGGTGTTGAGCGCGACCAGCGAATATAGAAAATCCTCCTTTTTCGTGTAAACTTCACGCGAAAGTTCCAATCCGCGCTCGGTCGTCACGACGTGGATCTCATCACCCAGAAGTTCAACGTGCGGACTGCCGACGTCGCTCCGCTCGGTCGCAAAGCGATATTGATTCGGCGTCGGCCGGAGGCGTTGATGGAGCCGGTCGTAATCGGCTTGAAGCTCTTCGATCGTCATCGGTTTGCAAGTTCCGCGAACATCCTGCGTTCAAGTGACAATTCTAAACGAAAGGAGAAAAAAGTTTATGGGTTTGGTCATCATCCTCATTCAAATGTGCGGTTACGCATTTATCGTCGGGTTCGTTCTGGCCCTGCTGAACTACCAGTTCGGCTGGCATCTGGGGATCTACGACGCCGAAGTGCCGGCCGATCCGGCGGCAGCCGTCGTCTTCCTCGTGCTTGGGATCATCATGACGATCCTCGGCCGGTTCCTCGACAAAAAGTTTGCGGTGAAAAGTGAGCAGTGAGCAGTGAGCAGTGAGCAGTGAGCCGTAAGCAGTGAGCAGTAAGCAGTGAGCCGTAAGCAGTGAGCAGTGAGCAGTGAGCAGTGGTCGGATAACAGGAAAGGGGTTTCATCTATCAGTTACCAGCTATCCGTTCTCAGTTACTTCGGAGAAGGGATCTGGACAAAATTCGACCTGAACC
>JAKOSS010000156.1 GCA_029777145.1 Acidobacteriota bacterium
GCCGCAAGGCATTCCAACTGGACCTCGAGCACGACGTCGTAAACTTCGCGCTGCGCTTTTGAGAACCGGCCGTTGACCGGAAACGTGCGCGTGATGTCGGATGCGTAGCCCTGATACTCGCAGCCCGCGTCGACGAGGAGCAGGTCGCCGTCGCGCAACGGAGCGTTGTTCTCGACGTAATGCAGGATCGTCGCGTTCGCGCCGCCGCCGACGATCGAGTTATACGAGGCACCGGTCGCACCCGACATCCGGAAATGGTGCTCGATGATCGCTTCGATCTGCGACTCGTTCAATCCGGGCTTGCACTCGCGCATTGCGACAACGTGCGCCTCGGCCGCGATGTCCGCCGCTTTCTGCATCAACGCCACTTCCTCGGGGGTCTTGTGAAGCCGCATTTCGCCGATGATCAGTGTCGGATCGATGATCGTGTGCGGCGGGTACGCGGTTTTGAGACGCCGGTAACGCTGTCCCGAAAGGTAGCTCAGGATCGTCTGGTCGAGCCGGTTGTCGAGCCCGAAGCGATAGTAGAGTTTCTCTTTGCCGTTGAGCAATTTCGGAAGTTCCGATTCGAACTTTTCGATCGGCAACGCTTTGTCCGCGGCGTAGTTCTTCTTCGCGCCTTCGACGCCCTGCCGGCGACCGTACCAGGTTTCCATCAACGGATCGCGCGGACGCACGAACAGTGTGAACGGCGACTTTCGGGCGGCCGGATCGATAACGGCGATCGCGTCGGGTTCGGGAAATCCGGTGAGATAGAAGAAATCCGGATCCTGATGAAACTTGAATTCCGTATCGTAGCTCCGCGTTTGTTCGTGCGCGGCCGGAATGATCGCGACGGCATCCCTGCCGATCTGCTCCATGAAATCTTTCAATTGTTTGCGCATAAAAAGACGTCTCCTTGTTGCATCGATTCTAACCCAAAACCGTCTTCCGCCGTGAAGGACGCCGGCCGCGTTCGATCGGATTAAGACACGAAGTCGCCGAACGCGCCCCCGTTTGTTCGCCAGGTCACCTAAAACACTTCGCATAGTGAGCGACCACCCAGATAATCGTCTTGAGTTCAGGCCGCCGCGTATGTAAGAGTTACGTCATGGTGCGAATCAAGTACATTTCCCTGACGTTGTGGGTGATTGCCTTCTTCAGCGTGGCTGCATTTTCACAATTGCCCGACGGTAATCCGACCTCGAAGATCGAGAAGTATCTGAAAAAACTTGAAGCAGTCGGCTTCAGCGGATGCGTGCTCGTCGAAGTTAACGGAAAGAAAGTGATTTCAAAAGGATACGGTTATCGCAACGAGTCGGCGAAACTGAGAAACACGCCGGACACGGTCTTCGACATCGGATCGATCACTAAACAGTTCACTGCGGCCGCAATCCTCAAGCTCGAGATGCAGTGGAAGCTCAGCACGGAGGACAAGATCACCAAATACTTTGACAACGTGCCCTCCGACAAGTCGACGATCACGCTGCATCAGCTGCTCCGGCATATTTCCGGACTTCCGAGCGTGGTCGGCGGCGACTTTGATCCGATCAGCAAAGACGCGTTTATCGCGAAGGTTCTGGACTCACCGCTCAGATTCGAGAACGGTACGAGGTTCTCGTATTCAAATGTCGGTTACAGCTTGCTTGCGTTGATCATTGAAAAGGTCTCGGGTCAGACCTACGAGCAATACCTGTACGAAAGCCTTTGGCGACCCGCGGGAATGGAGTCGACGGGATACTCGCGCCCGAAATTCGATAAGAGCCAGATCGCCATCGGTTACAGCGACGGCAACGAATGGGGCCGGCCGAACGCGAAGCCGTGGTCCGGGGACGCCCCTTACTGGCATTTGAAGGGGAACGGCGGCGTTCTCTCGACGGTCGGGGACATGTACAAATGGCACCTGGCTTTACTGACGGACAAGATCCTCTCGAAGGAGGCCAAGCAGAAGTATTATCATCCGAAACTGCGTCCCGGTGAGGAGAATGACAACCCTTATTACGGATACGGTTGGGACATCCTGAGGACCGGACGAAATACGATCGTAACCCGGCATAACGGAACCAACAGGGTCTTCTATGCGGAAGTGTTCCGCTTCATTGACGAAGGGACCGCCGTCATCATGCTATCGAACAAAGCCAATCAGGACTTTGGGAATATGGTCTCGGTGATATCGCGCCTTATTTTTGATCCCAAGTTTACGCCGACTATTCCCCACGCTGATAACCAGGCAAACCGTGAGTTCACGGACGAGATGATTGAAATTGCGCTTCAGAAGGGAGCAGATGCAGGATTCGCCGGATACAAGACCCGGAAGTCGGGTGTCGACCTTATCGAACGTCGTCTAAATGTCAAAGGTTACGATCTTCTCGAAGCGGGAAAGAAGGACGAGTCCATCGAGGTCTTTCGGCTCGCGGTTCTTGTGTTTCCGCGATCGGCGAACGCCTTTGACAGTCTGGGTGAGGCTTACATGGAAGCAGGCGACAAATCATTGGCGATCAAGAATTATGAGAAGAGCCTCGAACTCGATCCGGACAACCGAAACGCCGTCGAAATGTTGGAGAAATTGAGGCGGTGATGCTGTTCATCGGTCGCGGACGGCATCGGTTGACTTCCGTTGCGAAAGGCGAAACTATCGACTTAGAGGTGTGTTATGAGAATCGCGACTGGTTTGGTGCTGATTGTCATTCTCCCGGTTCTGGTCTTCGCGCAGACGTACAGATCGTACTCGAACGCGCGTTTCGGATACTCGATCTCGTATCCGTCGAGCCTGCTGAAACCGCAGGGAGAGGCGGCGAATGGCGATGGTCAGGTATTCACCGGAAGGGGCGCGGAAATGCGTGTTTTCGGCAGCAACATGCTGCTCAACGAAACGCTTGCGGCCGAGTACAAGGCATTGCTCCGCGAAAAGGGTTCGAGCGTAACTTACAAAGTGCTCAAAGGATCATTCTTCGTGATATCAGGTAAATCGGGCGGTCGAATCTATTATCAGAAGACCTTTGAGAACGCTGACGGCGCGTTCATCACATTCATGATCGAATACGACGAGTCGCTGCGTTCAACCTTCGATCCGGCGGTGACAAGGATGGTGCGTTCCCTTAAATGAGGGAACTGCGCATTACCGAGATCTTTCTTTCGGTGCAGGGCGAGTCCTCGCACGCGGGACGCCCCTGCGCGTTCGTGCGCCTGACCGGTTGCCCGATGCGCTGCGTCTGGTGCGACAGCGAATACACGTTCACGGGCGGCGAAAAGATCGGATTCGAGTCGATTTTCACTACTCTTAAGGACTACGGTTGTGATCTTGTCGAAGTGACCGGCGGCGAGCCGCTCGCGCAGAAGAACGTCTTTCCGTTCATCACGGAACTTTGCGACCGCGGGTACGAGGTTCTGATCGAGACCGGCGGATTTGTTTCGACCGAGTCGGTTGATCCGCGCGCGAAGATTATCCTCGACGTGAAATGTCCGGCATCGGGCGAGTCCGAACGCAACCATTGGCCGAATCTCGAACGCCTTGATCCGAACAAAGATGAAGTGAAGTTCGTCGTCGCGGATCTTGAAGATCTTCGGTTCGCATTCGACGTGATCGATCGGTACAACCTTGAATCGAAAACAAAAGAGATCCTGATATCGCCGGTCTTCGGCACTCCCCAAATTCGTGAGATCGCGGAAACCGTGTCCGCAAGCGGCCGTCGCGTCCGGCTCAATCTACAGCTCCATAAGTACATCTGGGGACCGGATGTGAAAGGCGTTTAGGAGAGCGGGAGAAGGGGAGAAAGGGAGAAGGGGAGAAAGGGAGAAGGGGAGAAAGGGAGAAGGGGAGAAAGGGAGAAAGGGAGAAGGTGTGCCACGGAAAGTGCGCTGCCTTGAAAATCGGGCGAGTTCGAAGTATGGTGGCGAAACAAACTTCTCATCTCACGGGAGAAACCTCATGGAACTCATCAGATCGCACCGGGATCTTCGTGTCTATCGGTCGGCATTTGAACTTGCAATTAACATTTTCAACTTCACAAAGTCGTTTCCAAATGACGAGCGATTTTCATTGGTCGATCAAATCAGAAGGTCGTCGCGGTCGGTCTGTGCGAACATCGCGGAGGCATGGCGAAAGCGTCGTTATCCCGCTAATTTTGTCAGCAAGCTGAGCGACGCCGAAGCTGAGGCCGAAGAGACAAGGGTATGGTTGGAGTTTTCGTGTCGATGTGGGTACATTTGTCAAAGCGACTACGACAAACTCGACCGAGAGTACGATCAGATTCTCGGGCAGCTTGTTAGGATGATTAGCGAACCAGGCAAATGGACACCGAGGAAATGAAACCGATCTCTCACCCCTTCTCCCCTTCGCCCGCTCCCCCACTCCCGATAAATCCGGCGATTGTCCTCGTTTCCGGCGGGATGGACTCGTGCGTCACGGCCGCGATCGCGCGGGGCGAGAACGACGAGATCGCGTTTCTCCACGTCAATTACGGTCAACGTACCGAAGCTCGCGAACGACGCGCGTTCAACGAGATCGCCGATTTCTACGGCGTTGGAAAAAGACTTGACGTCTCGATCGAATACCTCGCGCGGATCGGCGGATCGTCGCTCACCGACCGGTCAATGGAAGTCACCGAAGCCGACCTCGGGAAAAAGGAAATACCGACAAGCTACGTCCCGTTCCGTAACGCGAATATTCTCGCGATCGCAACAAGTTGGGCGGAAGTTCTGGGAGCGGGATCGATCTACATCGGAGCCGTTGCCGAAGATTCGAGCGGTTATCCGGATTGCAGGCGAGAATTCTTTGACGCGTTCGAGAGGACGATCGAAGCCGGAACGAAGCCGGATACGAACATTAGGATCCTGACGCCGATCCTCTATCTTTCGAAGGCCGAGATCGTGAAGAAAGGAATCGAGCTCGGCGCGCCGCTCGAACTTTCGTGGTCATGTTATCGCAGCGAAGACGTCGCGTGCGGCACGTGTGATTCGTGCGCGCTCCGTTTGCGTGGGTTCGCCAATGCCGGACTCGAAGATCCGATTCCGTACGCTACTCGGCCTCAGTACTGACCTCGTTCGGCGCCATTTTCGCGCGCTCGGCCTCAAGCGCCGCGATCCGTTCCTTCAGTTCCGCGATTTCACGGTCGATGTCGGCAATTCCGGTCGTTTGGTGGCTCAGCTTGTGAAGTACGGGCGTCAAGATCGTCAGCGCCGCGACGATGATCGAATTGATCCCGAAAACCCTCGAAATGAAATCCGTGTTCGGATCGATCAAATCCCAGATCGTCAAGAAAATTATCAGCGAGA
>JAKOSS010000157.1 GCA_029777145.1 Acidobacteriota bacterium
TGCACGAGAAACAACAGTTCGATTTTTTGCTGATGACGGCCGCCGAACGGTTCGCGGACCGCGTTGTCCAGCGCTGTGCCGGGACGCAGAACGCTATCGATCGTTTGAAGGCCGATCGCAATTCGGAAGGAGTTTGGCTCGACGATTTCGTCGGAGCGCTTTTTGAGGATTTCCTTCTCGACAACACCGCCGGCGCGGTCTTCATTCTTTCGGCGCTCGAGAAACGCAAGATCGAATTTTCGGGCGCGCACCGGATCGAGGCGTTTCTTATCGCGATGGCGAAACAGGCGTTCGCCGAATTGTTGCACATGAAGACGATCGAGGGGCTTGAGCAATCGGTCGGAGTCGGAACTTGAAATGACTGAAACTGCGGCAAAACTTGAAATGGAACCCGAAGATTTCGAAACCATCGCGGCCCGCATCGACAAAGCGCTCGCGGCGGTCGAGGCGCTTTCGGACGAGAATTCGAAAATGCACGCGCTCGGGCTCAAAACCGCGATCGAGGATCTTCACAAGCTCGCGCTGACCGAGATCGTCACAAAGCTGAAATCGGACGACCGCGGACGTGAACTTTTGTTCGAGTTGGTCGATGAACCGGTCGTCTACGCCCTCTTGCTCCGCCACGGGATCGTTCGTCCGAATCCGCTGATCCGCATCAATCAGGTTCTCGAAGCGGTTCGCCCGTACATGCAGTCGCACGGCGGCGACGTCGAGTTCGTGAAATTTGAAGATTCGACGGTTTTTGTCCGGCTCGCGGGCGCCTGCAACGGCTGTTCGCAAAGCGCGGTGACGCTCCGCGACGGCGTCGAGGAAGCGCTGCTGACAAACGTTCCCGAAGTTAAACGCGTCGAGGTCGTGCCGAACGATCCGGGACCGAGCCTGATCCAGATCGAGTCGCGGTCAAAACCGAACGGCTGGATCGAAACGCTCTCCGTCGACGAAGTTCCCTCAGGAAAGATGAAGTGCTTCCGCAACGAGACGAGCAATATTTTGATTGTCAACGTCGACAACCGCTTGAGTGCTTACCGCAATGAATGCCCGCACCAGGGAATGCCGCTTGACGGCGGAATGCTCGACGACGGCATACTGACCTGCCTGTCGCACGGTTTCAAGTTCGACGCCGTTTCGGGCGAATGTCTCACGGCTCCGGCCGCGCAGCTCGAAGTGTTCCCGCTGCGGGTCGAGAACGGGAAAATCATGGTCAGGGCATAGCGGAATTGGGATTTGGGAATTCGGATTTGTCTTCGGTAATGAACATGAACCTGCATGGTAGTGCTTCCATACATCCGGTCTTTGATCGGACGTCTAAAAGCGAGGTCGATACGAAAAATCCGCAATCAGACATCCCAATTCCAAAATCCGTTTGGTTGGGCGCCAAATCGCCGTTTGGGATCGCGCTTCCGGACGCCAAGCCGTCGGCGTCGCAACTCTACGCTCCGCGCGGCGTCTTTCTGAACGACGATTATCTCGTCGCCGCCGATTCCGGAAATCATCGCGTCATGATTTGGAAGGGAATTCCGACCGAGGACGCAACGCCGGCGGACGTCGTTCTCGGCCAGCCCGATTTTGAATGCGAAGGTCCGCGCGCCGGCGGTCGCGATGCAGTTCAAGGAATGCATCTTCCGACCGGCGTGAAGATCATCGACGGAATGCTCGTCGTCGCCGACAGCTGGCATCACCGCATCCTGGTCTGGCGATCCGTTCCCGATGAGAATTTTATTCGGCCCGACTACGTGATCGGGCAGCCGGATCTCGAATCGATCATCGAGAACCGCGGCCGCGCCGGATGCGCAAGTGATTCGCTTTACTGGTGTTACGGGTTCAATTTCGTGAACGGTAAGTTCTACGTCGCCGATACCGGAAACCGCCGCGTCGTTGGGTGGAACGGAATTCCCGAAGCCGATCAGCCGGCCGATTTTGTCATCGGCCAGGATGATTTCGAAACGAA
>JAKOSS010000158.1 GCA_029777145.1 Acidobacteriota bacterium
CCGATTTCGAACAGCCGATGCACGGCGACCTGCTGTGGGTTTACGAAGGCTTGACGCAGTACATGGGCAAGGTTCTCGCGACGCGTTCGGGGTTGTGGACCGAGTCGATGTTCCGCGAATCGTTCGCGCAGATCGCGGCCGAACAGGGCGGACGGTCGGGACGCAACTGGCGTCCGCTTGTCGATACGGCGCGCGCCGTGCAGTTCACTTACGATTCGCCGCGGATGTGGCGCAACCTGCGTCGCGGAGCGGATTATTATGACGAAGGCGCGCTGGTTTGGCTCGAGGCCGACGTCGTCATCCGCGAGAAAAGCGGCGGCACGAAGTCGCTCGACGATTTTCTTCATGCATTTCACGGTGGGGAATCGGGCGGCCCGAAACTCGTGACCTACACGTTCGACGACGTCGTCCGGACGCTCAACGACGTTCAGCCATACGATTGGCGTTCGTTCTTTATCGATCGCGTTTACAAGGTGAGATCCGGCGCTCCGGTCGGCGGGATCGAGGCCGGCGGTTGGAATCTCGTGTTTACAAACGAAGAGAATCAGCAAGCACAGGTCGAGGGCGCCGACGGACTCAACGGCGATCACATGTTCTCGATCGGAATGGACGTCAGCGCCGACGGCGAGATCCTCGACACGAATCCCGATCTTCCGGCGGCAAAGTCGGGGCTCGCGCCGGGAATGCTGATCCGCACACTGAACGGACAGGAATTCACAGTCGCGGCATTGAAATCGGCGATCGGAGCCTCGCAGCGCGGCGCACAGAACTTCGTGATCGAGGCGCAGAACGGCGGCGAGCGCGCGACCTACAAGTTCACGTATTCGGGCGGCGAGCGCTATCCGCACATCGTTCGTGATGCGGCGAAAAAGGATCTACTGACGGCGATTCCGAAGCCAGTTAAGGATGCGGTCGGCGATGTAGATTCGAGGCCGGCGGGACGTCCGCGTGCCGAACGCCAGCTCAAACCGCGGATTCCTCCGAACGTGTCAAAGTTGATCCTTGATCGGAAAGAACACATCGCAACGTGTTCGAGCGCACCGAACGCATGTCCGCCGAATGTGCGTCCGATCGAGATCCGCACGGAGGTCGAAAATCCCGACAATGCAGTGATCACCTACGATTACAAAGTCACCTCGGGACGAATCGTCGGCCAGGGACCGCGCGTATTTTGGAACCTCGACGGCGTCGAGGCGGGAAAATACACGATAACTGCGGCTGTCGACGACGGTTGCGGATTTTGCGGCAAGACTGCCACGGCCGAGATCGAAGTTAAGGTTTGTCCGGCATGCGCGGGCGAAGTCGCGTCGGTCTTCGGGATCGCGCCGATGATTTTCTTCAATGCCTGAAGCTGAACTCGGAAAACTGCAAGGCGTGTTCGGCGTTTCGCCGGCGGTGCTGCAGCGCGCCGCCGCGGTCGCATTCCTGTCGTTCGTTTTCTTCCTGCTGATGATGTTCGGCTTCTATCTGCGCCAGAACATCGGTTATTTCCTCCTCGCGACGGCGTTCCTCGTCGTCAATCTATTCACGCTGATCGGCTGGTTCGCGATCCGCAAGAAGACCGTTCGGATCTACGAACATGGGATCAGGTTTCGCGATTTCGCCGCCGCTTGGAACGAGATCGCTACAGTTGAATCCCAGTCCGACGCCGGCAAACTCACGAAAGAGAAGGCATCGGTGACGATCACGAAAACCGACGGCAAATCCGTCGTCCTGCCTAATTCGATCGACCGCATCGAAGAGATCGTCGCGGTGATCCGGCGGAAGATCTAGATAGCAGGCATTGGACGGCTTTCCGTTCTCAGCTTCACGTTTTCAGCTATTTCGGGGATTTGTGAATTCACAATTCAAGTCCGGCCATCGCTCGAACGGTCGGATTCGGAATAGCGGAGAACCGATAGCTGAAAGCTGACAGCAGCCTGCCGACCAACGACCGCCGACCACTGCTTTTCACATTTCCGTCCGTTTTCCTGTATCCTAATTTTTTGAGTTTTTTATTCACAATCGTATTTATCCGGAGTATTTATGAGCTTTGAAGTAGTGATGCCCCAGATGGGCGAGTCGATCACCGAAGGGACCGTGTCGAAGTGGCTGAAGGCCGTCGGCGACGCGATCGAAAAGGATGAGCCGATCCTCGAGATCTCGACCGACAAGGTCGATGCCGAGGTTCCGGCGCCCGGCGCGGGCGTGCTCCTCGAAATCCGCGTGCCCGAAGGTGAGACGGTCGAGGTCGGAACCATCGTCGCCGTGGTCGGCGACGCGTCGGGTGCCGCCGCTCCCGCTCCGAAGGCCGAAACTCCGGTCGTTGAGGTCGCTGCTCCGGTCGCCGAACCGACTCCTGTTCCGGTCGCCGCCCCGGTCGCTCAGCCTGTTCAATCCGCAATCGCCGATTCCCATTCCGAAATGGTCGTGATGCCCCAGATGGGCGAATCGATCACCGAGGGAACCGTTTCAAAGTGGCTGAAAGCGGTCGGCGAGGACATTGAAAAGGACGAACCGCTGCTTGAGATCTCAACCGACAAGGTCGATGCGGAAGTGCCGTCGCCGGTCGCCGGAAAGGTCATTGAGATACTCGTTCCGGAAGGCGAAACGGTCGAGGTCGGGGCGGTTTTGGCCCGTGTCGGATCCGGAGCGGGCGCAGCCGCACCTGCGGTCGCGGAAGCACCGAAGACCCCCGAACCGCCGAAAGCTCCCGTGGCACCGAGCTCAACGGCGGCGTTCGAAGCGCCGAAAACACTTGAATTGCCGAAGGCCGCGGCTGCCGCGGCAGGCGCCGGTCAGACGGTCGACGATCTTCGCCGGATCAAGTCGTCGCCGCTCGTTCGGAACATCGCGAAAGAACACGGGATCGACATTACGCGGATCCCCGGAAGCGGGCTTTCGGGACGCGTCACGAAAAAGGACATTCTCAACTTCATCGAAACCGGCGCCGCTCTCCGCCCGCAGGATCTGATGGTCGGAAAGGTTTCGGCACCGGCCTCCACCGTGCCTACAACTACGACGGATCCAAATCTAAAATCCAAAATCGAAAATCTAAAATCGTCGGATCGCGTCGAACCGATGTCGGTGATGCGCAAGAAGATCGCCGCGCACATGACGCTCTCGAAACAAACCTCGGCGCACGTCACGAGCGTTTATGAGATCGACATGACGAACGTGGCGAAGTTCCGCGCCGCCAACAAGAACGCCTTCCAGGAGCGGTTCGGGACGAAACTGACGTTCATGCCGTTCATCTTCCAGGCGGTCAGTCAGGCGCTCCGAAAATTCCCGGTCGTCAATGCGCAGGTCGACGGCGACAACATCATCTATAAGGGCGACGTCAATCTCGGGATGGCGGTCGCGCTCGATTGGGGGCTCATCGTGCCGGTCATCAAACGCGCTGACACGTTGTCGCTCTCGGGTCTCGCGGTCACGGCGAACGATCTCGCGGATCGGGCACGGACGAAGAAACTTTCGCCGGATGAAGTGCAGGGCGGAACGTTCTCGATCACAAATCCCGGCGTCTTCGGAGGTCTGTTCGGGACACCGATCATCAACCAGCCGCAGGTTGCGATCCTGTGCGTCGGGACGATCGAAAAACGCCCGAAGGTCCTGACGACGCCCGATGGCGACGATTACATCGCGATCAGGCAGATGGCCTATTTCGCGCTGACCTACGATCACCGGATCGTCGACGGCGCCGATGCCGAGCGCTTCCTTTCTTTTCTCAAGGAATATCTCGAAACGACGAATTTCAGTCTTTGATCGCGCACGCTTCAAGGACACCAAATGGGCAGACTGTCCGCAAAACGAACAGTCGCCCATTCCTATCCTCCGGGCTGAAATCCGGAATTATCCCGCAATTACAAGGACTTTGGATCCAACCGTAACTTCTGGCACGCGGCTTGATATTCAAATTTTCGTTGAAAGTCCATGCGGAATTATGCAAAGATTTGAAAGACGTTTTTGAACCCTCGAAGAAATCTCGACAACTCTAAGGAGATTTCGGACGTCTATTAGGTCTGTTTTCAACGTTCCGCAGTTTGGATTGAAAATAATATTCAGGAGTCAAACTATGAAGAAGTTTTCTGCTTTGTTGCTGGCAGTGTTGATCGGCGTCGTGAGCGCTTTCGCGCAGGATGCGCAGCTTCGTTCGCTCGTCGCCGGACAAAAGTACAAGATGAAGGGCGTTGTCGTCGCGAAGGACGACTCAAGCTTTGTGTTGCGGGACGGAACAGGCGTTGATACGAAAGTTCTCATCTCGCCGAACACGAGCATCAAGACTAAAGGCGGGTTCTTTGGAGGCGGCGACAAGATCGCTTCGGCCCAGATCGTACGCGGGTTGAACATGGAAGTCGAGGGCCGCGGCGATTCGTCCGGCAGCCTTTCGGCCGAGAAGATCAGGTTCGACAAGGACGATTTCAAGGTTGCGCAGTCGATCGACAGCCGCGTCACGCCGACCGAGGACCGGGTGACACAAACCGAACAGAATCAACAGCGTCTTTCGGGTCAGATCGACGAGTTGATGGCGATCTCGAACGCCGCGAAGGGCGGCGCGAAGGCTGCTCAGGAAACGGCTGACGCCGCGGTTCAGGGCGTGAACGCAACGAATCAGCGGATCACCGCGCTCGACGATTATGTCGTCCAGTCGACGGCGACCGTGAATTTCAAGGTCGGCAGCTGGGTGCTTTCGCCGGAGGCAAGGACGTCGCTCGATCAGGTCGCCCAGACGGCGATCCAGCTCAAAGGCTACGTCATTGAAGTCACGGGATTTGCGTCGTCGGACGGTGATGAGAAGAAGAACAAGGTCTTGAGCCAGAAGCGCGCGCAGGCCGTGATCGACTACCTCGTCGAGACGCACAACATTCCGCTGCGCCGCATCGGACAGTCGTACGGATTTGGCGAACTTCAGGCCGTCGCCGACAATTCGACGAAGGAAGGCCGCGAACAGAACCGACGCGTTGAGATCAAGCTGCTCGTCAACCGCGGACTGAACCAGAACGTCGAGGTTCGTGCGAATCCTCAGTAACCTTCTTTCTTAAGAACGGGGCAGTGGCGGACGCAATTTGGCCGCGCTGCCCTTTTTTCAAATTCCAACCGCATGATCAAGTCCCTGGGTTTTGTAATCGCGATGATGTCGGCGGCGATTGTCGGTTTCGCGCAAACGCCGTCACCGACGCCGCGTGTCGAAGACGACAACGAAGTCATCAAGGTCGAGTCGCGGCTCGTGGTCGTTCCGGTTTCCGTTACCGACGCGAACGGTCAGCCCGTCGCGGGCCTGACCGCGAAGGATTTCCTGATTTCCGAGGAGAACCGCCCGCAGGAGATCGCCGAAGTCGGCACCGCGGACAGAGTTCCGCTCGAGATCGCGCTGTTGTTCGACATCTCGGCGACGACGAATCCGATGTTCGACTACGAACTTCAGACGGCGATCAAGTTCTTGCAGGAGGTAATGCGACCCGAGGACCGGGCGACGATCTTC
>JAKOSS010000159.1 GCA_029777145.1 Acidobacteriota bacterium
CGTATCGGCTTCCTGGAATAGATCGAAAAGCCGTTTGAGCGGCGCGTATGCCGACGCGGGAAATAGGATGCGGCCCTTTGTTCCGAAATAGAACTCCCGATCCGCGATCAAGACATGGCGTTCTTTGTCGTACGTATATTCGTTCGTGAGACGACCGAGGTCCGTTTTTTCGTCGATCGTATTCGGTGCGCCGAGCGATTCGGGCTCGAACTCACGCGGCAGCTCGATCTCGACGCGATCCATCTCGGCCCACGCGTATTCGAAATAGATCGGGTGCGTCCGGGTTGAACTCGAAAAGAGCGCCGTTCTTCCGTACTGAAAGAAGTTCGGTTGAATGAAGATCCGCTTGCCGGTCCGCGACGCATAGTTCGGAATCTTCACTCGATATGAGTAAGTGTACGGCTTGGACGATTCCTCGAAGTCCTCGATCGAAATATCGTAGATCTCGCCTTTTCCCGAAGTCGCAAGCGACGATTTCTTGATCGCCTCCTCACGTTCGTTCGGCGACCGCATGTAAAGTTCGCGCCGGCGCTGGGTCGCCTGTTGGCCCGAGTGCCGGACGGTCACGAGGCCTTCGAGATTGCCGTCCGCGTCGAGTTTGAGTTCGGCGGTGCGAATGGACTTGTTGGTCTCCGGTGCGCTCAGATACGTCTGTGTCCAACGATAACCGCCCTGATTGACGGTCATCGCCGCGACTCCTTCTTCATACCAGTCGATCTTTCCGAACGGCATGAACGGTGTCCCCGGATTGCAGATCTTTGTCCCGAAAGCGCCGCCCACGACGATCCCCGTCCAATGCATCAAGCGCGGGTCCGTGCCCGATTGCGGGTTGGCGAAAGATTCACTGCGATCGCCGGTCAGGATGATCGCCGCGCGCAATCCCGCCGCGCGGATCAGGGCCGCGAACAGCAGATCGATGTCGTATGCGCTCCCCATTCCCCGGCGGAGCGTATCGACGGCGCGTTTGTTTTCGATCTTCGAGCGCTGCTCGTCCGTCATCGACCGGTCGTAAGTGACGTTCCTGATCCGCTTTTGCGTGAAATCGAAGATCGCCCGCGCCTTGTCTTCGTCGTCATGCACACCGGCGGTAAGTTCGGCAGCCTTCGTCGTGATCTCGTTTTCAAGTTTCGTGACCTCGATAAAGAGTTGCGAATAGCCCGTACCGTAAAGGCCCCAAGTGAAACTGAACGACGAATAATTCAGCAGCGCCCATTGCCGGACTTCGGACTTCGGCGGCATTTGCGGCTCTTCGTGCAGCGCCGGAATGTTCATGGCGGAGTAGGTTTTCCACCCATTGCCCGCGTCGGTGAAAGTACCGCCGGTCATGTTCCGGTACGAGATACGAAGCGCAAGTTCCTTGAGCGGACGGATGAAATAGGTCATCCGCCGAACCGGGATATCGCGTTGGAAGATAAGCCGCTCGTTATCCGCGCTGTCGCCTTTGATCGTTTCCTTGTATTGGTATTCAACGATCGCACCGGGTTCGATCCCGGGCAACGCGAACGTTTTGGCGCGCACGAAGAACTTCCCGGCCTTGAAGATCTCCTGCTCGAAGATGTCACCCGGGCCGACGTTGATGATCGTTCCGTCACGCTTCACGACGCGCGCCGCAACGTCCTCGATCGTCAGGTTCTTTGTGTATGGAAGCTCAAACTTCGCAAACTTCTCGCGTCCGCGTTCGTTGTAGATCTTCACCCGGACGTAGTGATTGTAGAAGAGCTTTTTGCGCTTTTCGTCGTCGAGCCTGACCTCCCAGAAAAGAGCTTCGGCGTCGGCATCGGCCTCGACGACCGGTTTTTCCTCGTCCAGTTCGGCTTGGGAAACCGGTCGCCACTCGATCTGGGCGGCCGTCGAAACGGTCAGCACCAGCAAAAACGTGAGAACCAGAAGGCGTGAGTACATATTCGATCGGATACGCTGCGGTTTACTTTTGACGCAGTGTCAGCGTATGTGTATCAGTCTTGTTGAATGCGTCAAACAGGTTCTTGAGCGGTTGATAAACGCCGGCCGAGAACAGGATCTGTCCGCCGCCGCCGAAATGGAAATGCCGTCCGACTTTCAGGAATGTCTGGGCGGAGTTGACGCCGATATTCAGCTTCAGCGAACCGATATTTCCCGGATCCGCAACGTCGCCCGGACGTTCCGGGTTGTCGAGTTCGAATCCCGCGGGCAAAGCGATCTCGATTTCGTCTTCTTCAGACCACGGATACGTGAAATAGATGTCGTACTTGCGGGTCGCGCTGGCAAACAGCGGCTGCTGTCCGTGCGCGAAATACGCGGGCTGGAAGAAGATGCGCTTTCCCGTCTTCTGACCGTAGTTCGGGATCTTGACGTGATAGCGCACGACGAGCGGCTTCGTCGCGTCGAGGACATTTTCGATCCCGACCGAAGTTACTTCGGCGTCGGCGGCATTGAGCTTGATTTCCTGGATCGCGTCTTCCTCACGCTTTGACGGCGAGTCTTCGTACATGTCCATTCTTCGCCGCATTGCAGATTGCCCGAAATACTCGATGCGGACATCGCCCTCGAGCGCGCCGTCTTCCGACAATTTGAACTTGCCGTTGCGTTTCGCGACCGACGTCGAATGATCGGTCAGCGGAATCTTTTCCCAACCGTATTGTTTC
>JAKOSS010000160.1 GCA_029777145.1 Acidobacteriota bacterium
AGAAGTACGGATTGACCGACGCCGGGCGCGAGATGATCCGCAGAATGGAGGAGAAACGGATGATCGTCGATCTCGCTCACGCGTCGTCGAAGACTATCGACGATGTCCTGGCGATGGCGACACGCCCCGTTGTCGTTTCGCACACCGGCGTCCGCGGCACATGCGACAACCAACGCAATCTCACCGATGATCAGATCCGCGCGATCGCTGCCAAGGGTGGCGTCATCGGGATCGGCTTTTGGGATACGGCCGTTTGCGGAACCGACGCCGACGCGATCGTCCGCGCGATCAAACACGCGGCCGATGTCGGCGGGGTGGAACACGTCGCGCTCGGGTCCGACTTCGACGGCTCGGTGACGACGCCGTTCGACGCATCGGGAATGGCACTGATCACCGACGCCCTGATCCGTGCGGGTTTTTCAGAGGCTGACATTCGCTCGATCATGGGCGGAAACGTCGCAAGGTTTCTGAGCGAGAATCTGCCGGATTAGATCGATTCGATCTCGCGCGCGACGGCGAAATCGAAATCGGTGATGCCGCCGCGGTCGTGCGTCGTCAGCGCGATCTCGGCGTAACCCCACCCGAAGGTAATGTCCGGATGATGATCGTGACGCTCGGCGATCTCGCCGACGCGGTTCACGAATTCAAGGCTCCCGGCGAAATTCGGGAATTCGTATCGCTTCTTGAGGAAGCCTTCCGATTCGCTCCATCCGGCAATTTCCGCCAGCTTCTCGTTGATCTCGTCGGGGTTTAGTTTTCTCCGTTCCATCCGTTTTTCCGCCTCCGTCGTTTGGGTTATAATTCAGTCTTTTCAGTATATAGATTCAGGAATTCCGTATTCAAACAATGCGTTTTATTACATTGATCCTCTTCGTTGCCCTCACTTTCGGTTGTGCCGTCAGGCAGCCGGCGCTGTCGCCGCTTGAGACGTTGCAGGCTTACATCAAGGCGATCAAGAAGAAAGACACGACGCAGATGAAACTCCTCCTCTCGCAGGAATCGATCAAGATGGCCGAGGAGGAAGCGAAGGCGCAGGGCGTCACGGTCGATGACATCGTCAATCGCGAGACGCTTTTCAACGACACGCAATCGACGGTGAAATACCGCAACGTCCGTGAGGAAAAAGATACGGCGTCGATCGAGATGGAAGATTCGTCGGGGCTCTGGAACACCGTTCATTTTATTCGCGAGGACGGGATCTGGAAGATCGATAAGAAAGGTTTTGCCAAGCAGATCGAGCAGGATGTTCAGCAGAGCCAGGAAGAGCTGGACCGGATCATCAACGAGGGAAAACAACCGTAACGCATTTGGGAATTGGGATTTGGGATCGCGGATTGTTTGGCGTTCCGCGTTTACGCGGCCCGCGCGTTTGGGATTTGGGATTTTTGGAATTCCGCTACGCATTTGGGAATTGGGATTTGGGATTGCGGATTGTTTGGAGTTCCGCGTTTACGCGGCCCGCGCGTTTTGGGATCTGGGATGTTTGGAATTCCGCTGCGCATTTGGGAATGCGGATCTGGGAGTTCGGATTGATTTGTGATGAAGATTTCAACGGTCCAACAAATCATTGCATTGACTGTTTTGCTGACGGCCGTCGGATGTAGGCCTGCGGCGCCGTCGGCATCGACGCCGACGTAAGCTCTGCGTTCGTACATCGCGGCGCAGCAGAAGGGCGACATCGCGACGTTGAATCGTCTGATGTCGAAGTCGTCGATCGCGCTGATCGAAGCTAACGCCAGGCCGCAGGGCAAGACGTTTGATGACGTGCTCCGCGAGGAAACGAT
>JAKOSS010000161.1 GCA_029777145.1 Acidobacteriota bacterium
CCTCGCGATCCCGCTGTTCATCTTCTTCGGCTGGCTTTCCGACAAGGTTGGCCGCAAGCGGATCATGATGGCCGGCTGTCTTCTCGCCGTGCTCTCGTACTACCCGCTTTATCAGGGAATGGCTCATTATGCCGGCAACAACGTCGCCGCGATCGAATCGACGCCGGACCCGATAACGAAGGAGCCGAAGCTCGCACCGGTCGCTCATGTCGTTGACGCAGCGGGAAATCAATCAACGGTTCCCGTGACGTCCGCGCCGAACGCGAATCTCGTGATGCTGACGCTGCTGATCTTTGTGCAGATGGTTTGGGTGACGATGGTGTATGCGCCGATCGCCGCGTATCTCGTCGAGGCGTTTCCGGCAAAGGTCAGGTACACGTCGCTTTCGCTTCCGTATCACATCGGCAACGGTGTTTTCGGAGGATTGCTGCCGACGATCGGGCTCGTCCTGTGCGCGCAGACCGGCAACATCTTCGCCGGACTTTGGTATCCGATGATCGTCGCCGGCGTGACTTTTGTCGTCGGTTCGCTGACATTGCCCGAAACGCACGAAACCAAGATCTGGGAGGAACTCGAAGATCGCCGTGAACATGGTCTGCCCGAGCATCCCGAGGTCGAAGGCCATCCCGAACTGATGCCCGACATCGAGGGACCGGCTTAGCCATTTGGGATTTGGGATTTCGGATGTGCGATTGGGGATAATTCCAAAATTCCAGATTTCAAGATTCCAAGATGTCGTGACCCAGGATTCCGACAGTAGAGTCATTTCGAACGACATTTTGGAATCTTGGAATTTTGGAATCGTGGAATCCCGCTTTGCAAAACGAAAATGTTAAGATTCCGGTATGTCTGACCAAGCAACAAGCATCAAATCCGTCCTTTCCGAATCGCGTCTTTTTCCACCCGATGAAGACTTTGCCAAGACCGCTCATCTGAAGTCCTTCGCCGAGTACGAAAAGCTCTACGCCGAGGCCGAGGCCGACCCCGAATCGTTCTGGGCGAAGCAGGCCGAATCGCTCGACTGGTACCGGAAATGGAACAAGGTGCTCGAGTGGGAAGAGCCGTTCGCGAAGTGGTTCGTCGGCGGTAAGCTCAATCTTTCCTACAATTGCATCGACCGGCACTTGAAAACCTGGCGCAAGAACAAGGCCGCGATCATCTGGGAAGGGGAACCCGGCGAGATCCGCACGCTGACGTATTTGCAGCTTTACCGCCAGGTCTGCAAGTTTGCCAACGTGCTTCGCAAACTCGGCGTCCAGAAGGGCGACCGCGTCGCGCTTTATATGCCGCTCGTGCCGGAACTCGCGATCGCGATGCTTGCGTGCACGCGCATCGGCGCGACGCACACCGTCATTTTCGGCGGATTCTCGGCGGAAGCGATCCGCGACCGCGTCAACGACTGCGGCTGCAAGATGATCGTGACCGCCGACGCGGCTTACCGTCGCGGAACGGAGGTCAGACTCAAGGACGCCGTCGACGAAGCCGTTTTACACACGCCGTCGGTGCGAAGCGTTGTGGTTTACCAGCGCACAGGGTCCGAGATCAAAATGCGCCCGGGCCGCGATCACTGGTGGCACGAGATGATGCAGATCGCCGAAGACGAGTTCGAACCGGCGCATCTCGACAGCGAGCATCCGCTCTTTATCCTTTACACGTCGGGCACGACCGGAAAACCGAAAGGCATTCTGCATACAACCGGCGGCTATCTGACGCATGCCGCGTACACTTCGAGACTCGTTTTCGACCTCAAGGACGAGGACGTTTACTGGTGCACGGCCGATATCGGCTGGATCACCGGCCATACCTACGTTACTTACGGACCGCTCGCCAACGGCGCGACTGTTTTCATGTACGAGGGAGCGCCGAATTTCCCCGAGCCGGACCGTTTCTGGCGCCTGATCGATCGCCATAAGGTGACGATCTTTTACACGGCTCCGACCGCGATCCGCGCGTTCATCAAGTGGGGTGAGCAGCATCCGTTCAGACACAATCTCGACAGTCTCCGTTTGCTCGGAACCGTCGGCGAACCGATCAACCCCGAAGCCTGGATCTGGTATCACGAGATCATCGGCAAGGGACGCTGCCCGATCGTCGATACTTGGTGGCAGACTGAAACGGGCGGCATCATGATCTCCCCGCTTCCGGGAGCGACTCCGACCGTGCCGGGAACCGCGACAAAACCGCTTCCGGGGATCAGCGTCGACGTCGTGACGAAGTCAGGGAAACCCGTCGGCGAGGGCGAGGGCGGATATCTCGTCATCAAGAAACCGTGGCCGTCGATGCTCCGCACGATCTGGGGCGACGACGAGCGTTACAAGCAAACTTACTGGTCCGAGATCCCGGGCTGTTACTTCGCCGGCGACGGCGCGCGGCGCGACGAGCATGGATATTACTGGATCATGGGCCGCGTCGATGACGTCATCAACGTTTCCGGACACCGTCTCGGAACGGCCGAGATCGAATCGGCGCTCGTGTCGCACGAAATGGTCGCCGAGGCGGCGGTCGTCGGGCGTCCCGACGAACTCAAAGGGCAGGCGATCTCGGCATTCGTGACCCTCGAAGGCGGCCGTACGGGATCCGAGGAACTGAAGAAAGAACTCCGCGATCACGTCGCGAAGGAGATCGGTGCTCTGGCGAAACCGGACGACATCCGCTTCACCGACATGTTGCCGAAGACGCGTTCGGGCAAGATCATGCGGCGCCTGCTGCGTGAGATCGCGGCCGGCGGCACCGTCGCGGGCGACGTCACGACGCTCGAAGATTTCTCGGTTCTTGAGAAGTTGAGAGAAGATGAGGAATAAATTACGGATTAGCTGAAACCTGATAGCTGAAAACGGATAACTGAAAACACGATACGCTCTCAGCTACCAGTTATCAGTTCTCAGCTATTTCGGATCAGTTCCTATCGAACAGAGACGGCGTGATGCTCGTCTTCAGCAGCGAATCCAATCCGAAGTGCTCGTAAGCGAGGCGCGTGACGGTTCTGCCGCGCGGCGTTCGGTTCAAAAATCCGGTTTGGATCAGATAGGGCTCGATGATCTCCTCGATCGAGTCCTTTTCTTCATGGATCGAAGCCGAGAGCGTGCTCAGTCCGACCGGACCGCCATCGAACTTGTCGATGATCGTCATCAGCAGCTTGCGGTCGATCTCGTCCAGCCCGTACGTATCGACTTCCATTCGGTTGAGCGCGTCGTTCGCGACCTCGACCGTGATCTTTCCGTCGTAATCGACTTCGGCGTAATCGCGGACACGACGAAGGAGCCGGTTCGCGATTCTCGGAGTCCCGCGCGAGCGCCGCGCGATCTCGTTCGCGCCCGAATCGTCGATCTCGACGTTCAAGATCTTTGCCGAACGCTCGACGATCGTCTGCAGGTCATCGATCGAGTAAAAATCGAGGTGAAAGATGATCCCGAAGCGTCCGCGGAGCGGAGCCGTGATAAGTCCGGGCCGAGTGGTCGCGCCGACCAGCGTGAATTTCGGCAGTTCGAGCTTGATCGAACGAGCGGCCGTCCCTTGGCCGATCATGATGTCGAGGTTGTAATCCTCCATCGCCGGATAAAGGACTTCCTCGATGGCCGGATTCATCCGATGTATCTCGTCGATGAAAAGCACGTCGCCTTCTTCGAGATTCGTCAGCAGCGCCGCGAGATCGCCCGCCTTTTCGATGATCGGACCGGCGGTCGACCGGAGTTGCGAGCCCATTTCGTTCGAAATGATCGCGCTTAGCGTCGTCTTGCCGACACCCGGCGGGCCGGTCAGAAGCACGTGATCGAGCGATTCGCGCCGCGTCAGCGCCGCCTTCATAAAGACGCGCAGATTGTCC
>JAKOSS010000162.1 GCA_029777145.1 Acidobacteriota bacterium
CGACGACGGTCTGGGCTGAGGCCGAAAAAAAGCAAAGCGCGGCCAGCACGAGTAAAGGGAAGAGTCTCTCTCGCATAATCAGAAGTCCTTTGATTTTAGGATTTTGGCCCCCGACTGATTCGGGCCTCTATCGGAAAATCGAGTAAAAAATTCAAAGCCGACTAATGGATGCGACGAGGATTTCGAAAGGTTGCTTTTTGGTCAGTGGACAGTGAGTGAGCAGTGAGCAGTGAGCCGTGAGCAGTAAGCCGTGAGCAGTAAGCCGTGAGCAGTGAGCAGTGAGCCGTGAGCAGTGAGCAGTGAGCAGTAAGCCGTGAGCAGGAAGCAAACCGGGGCGGAGGCGCCGATGCATTTCGGATCCCGGATTCGGTTTACGGATTCAGGCCGGAGCGCAGGCATTCGGCTTGCGCTCCGGTCCTCTCTGTTCAGTTCAGGACAAAGCGAACTGCGACCTGAGCCTTTATTGAAATTGTTCCGACCGCGAATGCAGCGCGATTGTCGTCCGATTCAGACTCGCCATCCGAAGCCACAACAATATTTGAGGCCGGGTTGTTCCAGCTATTGATGGATCGCTCGCTGATCGTGATCGCCTTTCCGATCGATTGACCCAACTCTTGGGCAAACGCGGCCGCCTTTTCGCGTGCCGCGCGGATCGCTTTCACGCGCGCCTCGTCTTTGTACTTTCTAAGTTCGGAAGATTCGAACATAACGTCGCCCAGCTCCGTCACACCGGCCTTCACGACCTCGGACAGAAAATCGTCGAATCGTCCGATCTGGCGCAACCGGATGACGACGGTCTTCGAGATCGAGTAGCCCGTAAAGTAGTTTTTGAACGTTACATCGCCGGTTTTCTGGAGGGTCGCATACTCCTCTTTTATCGCGATGTAGTCCGTTTTCATATCTGCCGGTCCGACTCCGAATTTCTTTGCGACCGAGAGAATCTGGGCGATGTTGGCATCCATTTCCTCCTTCGCCGCGGAGAGGTCCATATTCGTCCTTTTCACCGTGAGCGAGACCGTTGCAATGTCCGGAACGACCAAAACCTCTGCCGTTCCAACGGTACTTATTGAGTTCTGATCGGTTACGGTCTGGGCTTGGGAACCGGTCCAGAGAATCGTGATGATGATGAGCAATTGAATGAGTCTTTTCATACGTACACCTCGAGTAAATTGAGTGAACCTTTTTTGCATTGAAAGCCGGGCGATCGCGCTCCGGCCGTCGATCGAGAATCCAAAATCAGAAATCCAAAATCCAAAATCGTTACGCTTTCGGATGCGCTTTGTCGTAAACCTCGATGAGTTTTTCCATCGAGACCTGTGTGTAGATCTGCGTCGTCGAGAGCCGCGCGTGACCGAGCAATTCCTGGATGTCGCGCAGGTCCGCGCCCGAATCGAGCAGGTGCGTCGCGAACGAATGCCGCATCGAGTGCGGCGAGATGTCGCGATTGATCTCGGCGCAGAGTTTGATGTACTTGTCGACCATGCGTCCGACGGACCGCGTCGTGATCCGCGTTCCCTGATAATTGAGGAACGCCGCCTGTTCGTCGCGTTCGGTCGGCGGGCAGTTGTTCAGGAAAACCGGTCGCGTCTCGGTCAGGTAGTACATGACCGCCTGCGCCGCCGGTTCGCCGAACGGCAAGATCCTTTGTTTCTTGCGTTTGCCGGTGACGCGGACGAGTTTCTCGCGGAAGTCGATGTCGCGCAGATTGAGATTCACGAGCTCGCCGACGCGCATTCCGGTCGCGTAAAGAAACTCGAGTATCGCGCGGTCGCGGCGACCGAGATCGGTGTTCAGATCGGGCGTTTCGATGAACCTTACCGCGTCTTCCATCGAGAGATGCGTCGGAAGTTTGCGTTCGATCCGCGGCGTTGCGACGAGCTTCGCCGGGTTGTTGTCTTGAACGCCTTCACGGATCAGGAACTGGAAAAAGGTACGGAGCGAAGCGAGTTTCCGCGCGATCGATGTCTTTTTCTTGTTGTCGGCATGGAGCGACGCCATCCATTCGCGGATCGTCAGATGGTCGATCTGCGCGAGCGGAACGTCGGATGATCTCGACTTTGAAACGAGAAAATCGCGGAACTGCTCGAGATCGCTCGAATAATTCCGCAATGTGTGGTCGCTGACGTTGCGTTCGTAGCGAAGATGCTGGAGGAATTGCTGAAGATAGCTTTCGAGCGTCATCTGTCTCAATTAGTGGTCGGTGGCTAGCCGATTTGCGATTTTCAATTTGCGATTTTCAATTGTCCGTCAGAATGCGTCGTGAGGCTAGCGTCGAGAACGATTAAGATCCGACAATCGCAAATCGCAAATCGAAAATGCAGGTCACCGTCTCGGCACATAATACCCCTTTCGGGCGCGGACAGCGGAGCCGGGCTGATTCTTGACGGTAACCTCGATCGAACGGAACTCGCCGCGCTTTTCGGGCTCCGGATCCGGATAATACGCGATCACGTATTGCTGGCCGAGTTCGGCGGAGATCTGATCGAACGCGGTGTCCATCTCGTTCTCGTCGAGCGGCGACCAAACGAGCCCGCCGGTTTGCCGCGCGATGTCCTGCATCCGGCGTTCGGCGGCGAGTTGGCGCAGGTTCGCACTGCCTCTTCGTTCTCCGGTCCGCTTTGCGTTCTCGAAGTCCGTCGTCTTGACGATGAAAACCTGACAGTTCGCCATCTGCAACGCCTTCACCGTTTCCTCGAACGATGCGTCGCTGATCGTGTCGTCGCCGTCTGAAACGATGACGATCACGCGGCGTCCGCTGACCTCGCCGAGGTACTTCGACGCGTCGATCAGACCGTCAAGCAACGCCGTCGCGCCGTCCGGCTGCGGAAAGGTCTCGATCGCGTCGATGAGCGATCCCATGTCCTTCGTCAGCGGCTGTTCGAGACGCGAAACAGTGGAAACGCTGAACAGCGCGACGAGGTCTTTTTCGGGCCTGATCACACGTCTGAAAAATCTGATCGCGGCCTTTTTTTCGAACTCGCGGGCGATCGTGACGCTCGAAGAATTGTCGAACAGCAACGCGAGCCTGACCGGCGATTCGGCACGCGACAACTCGCCGATCTCGGCGTCGACGCCGTTTATTTTCAGCAGGAAATCCTTGATCGTCAGGTCGTTGATCGCGCGTCCGCGGGAGTCGAAGACGGAGACGGGAATCGGAACGAGTCCGGAATTGACTTTGATCGTGTCCGGATCGTCGGGCGTCGGGCTTGGAGTCGGGCTCGCGTTTGCTGTCGGGATGATCTTCTCGGTCGGCGAATAAACGCCGACCCGCTTCGGCGTCGGGCTCGGCGACGGCGATTCGGTCGGCTTGACCCGTCCGCTCTGGGCATAAACCCCGAGGGCGCACAGCATGATGATGATCGCGATTCTCCCGGACATATCAGGTTTGACTACGATGCATGTCGTCGGCGAAGAGTTTATCGCCAGTCCGGTGGCGGGCCGTCAAAAGTCGGCTGAACCTTGCCGAAAAGTTCCTTGACGGAGTCGCGGACGAGCACGAGGATCGTGAATACACCGAGCACCGTTCCGATCGGCGCGAAGAGGCAAATGATCGCCGCCAGCACCAGAACGAACGTGTAATGCGTTTTCCTGACCAGAAATCGCGCGGCGAAGAACGAGGCGATCGCAAGCGCCCAGCCGAAAAGGATGAAGAACGAGCTGAATCCGATGAAAACCCATCCGATAAACGGCGGCGGCGGGTTCTTTTCGCCTTCCAAGCCGCCGAGAACCATCATGATTCCCATGCCGAGATGGATGAACGGCACACAAGCTATCAGCGCCGACCAGCCGGCGTAAACGTAGAATCCAATCGACAGAAACTTCAGGTGATCGGAATCGTGGTTCATGGTCATCTCCAGTTCGGCGGATTGGGATTGAACTGCTGCGCCGAGCCGCCCGCGAACCCGTCGTACATGGCCTTGACGGAATCCCGCGAAAGGACGATCAGGGTGAACACTCCGAGCAACGTGCCGAACGGAACGAAGACGCAGATGATGCACGCGAAGACGAACGAGAAGACCCGGCTGTCCAATCGCGACATCTTTCTCCCGGACAAGATCGCCGCAACTCCGATCGTCAGCGCGATCCCGGAAATGACCAGTCCGATCACGACAAATATGCCCCCGAAAAGGGCCGGCGGCGGACCATTATGGTCTTGCGGAACCCCGGCGAGCATCGCTCCGAAGAAAACGCCCATGATCATGTAGATCAATCCGTAAAGGAACGGAAAAGCGCACAGTCCGGCGAAAACGTAATGGCAGATCGAAAGAATCCGAAGATGATCGCGATCCTGATTCACCTGGTTGTTCATAAACTCTCCTTTATCAAATGAAAAACAGCTTCAGGCCCGCGAAGACGAGAACTGCCGCCAGCAAGCGGCGCATCGTCAGCGAGTCAAATCGGCGGCTGCCGAGTGTCGAACCAATGATACCACCGATAACAGCCACAATTATCCAGACGAAAACTACGCCGGAAAGTTGCGATAATTGGCCGGCGCTTCCCGCGAGGCCGGCCAGTGAATTGACGAGAATGAACAGCGCGGAGATACCGGCGGCCGTTTTCGTGTCGGTCCAGTTCATCAGTAGAAGAACCGGTGTCAGGAAGATCCCGCCGCCGACTCCGACGAGTCCCGAAACGAAGCCCAGCATCGCGCCGATGATCAACGAGAGCCAGATCGGCGGCCGTTTCGGCTCGGTCTCGGACGAGAGCTTGATCGCGAGCCGCAGCGCCGCGATGATCAGGCAGACGCCGAGGATGACCTTGTAGATCGGTTCGGCGAGTTGGATCCGCCCGCCGACGTATGCCAACGGAACCGAGGCCGCCGCGAACGGGAGGAAGATCCGCCAGTCAAAACTCTTGACCAGATAGAACTGAATGAAGGCGATCGAACTGACGAAGACGTTCAGGATCAGGGCCGTCGGACGCGCTTGGGTCGAGGCGACCGCGAACAATGCCATGACGGCGAGATAGCCGGACGCTCCTCCGTGGCCGACCGACGAGTAAAGGACGGCGACGGCAAATACCGCGAAAATGATCAGGATCGTTGTCTGTTCCATTGATGTTTGTTTGGATCTCCGGTTGTACGGAGTAGCTGAGAACGGATAGCTGAAAACGGACAGCTCAATCCAAAATCGAAAATCGGTTCATCCAAACCTTCCATTCTTCCAGCGAGCGCTCGACCTGGATCAGGTGACGTTCGCGCTTTTTCCGGTACTTCTTCCGGAGCTCCGGCGGGAGTGGTTCAAGCAGGCCGAACGTGATATTGACCGGCTGGAAGTTCTTCGTTTCGACGTTTGAAACATAGCGGCAGAGCGCTCCGATCGCCGATGACGCCGGCGCCGAAACCGGTTCGAGGCCGTTCACGATCCGCGCCGCGTTCAATCCTGCAAGCCAACCGGTACCGACAGATTCGATGTAGCCCTCGACGCCGGTGATCTGACCCGCGAAGAACAGCTTCGGATTCCGCCGGGTTTGCAGCGTTTCAAGGAGGATCTTCGGCGAATTAATGAACGTGTTGCGATGGATCTGGCCGTATTGCAGAAATTCCGCATTTTCCAGACCGGGGATCAACTGCAGGACGCGCTTTTGCTCGCCGAAGCGAAGATGATTTTGGAATCCAACGAGGCTGTAGGCATCGGCCATCAGGTTCTCCTGCCTGAGCTGGACGGCGGCGTACGGCTCGAAACCCGTCGACGGGAGCGGCAATCCTTTCGGCTTCATCGGTCCGAAACGGAGCGTGTCGACGCCGCGCCGGGCGATCTCCTCGATCGGCAGGCATGACTCGAACCAGTGCGTTTCCTCGAAGCGTTTGAGCGGGACCGATTTCGCCTCGATCAACTCGTTGTAAAAGCGTTCGTACTGCTCGCGGTCCATCGGGCAGTTGATGTAGTCGTCGCCGCCTTTGCCGTAACGCGCCGCTTTGAACGCGATCGACATGTCGATCGAATCGGCCGCGACGATCGGCGCGATCGCGTCGTAAAAATAGAGCTGATCGTCGCCGGTGAACCTCATGATCTCGGCGGTCAGTGCGTCGCTCGTCAGCGGTCCGGTCGCGATTATCGTGAAGTCTCCGTCAGGAACGCTTTTGACTTCCTCGCGGACGATCTCGATGTTCGGATGCGCCTCGATGCGGGCGGTGATGAGTTCTGAGAACCTGCCGCGATCGACCGCGAGCGCCGCGCCGGCGGGAACTTTCGTCGCTTCGGCGGCTTCCATCACGAGCGACGCGCCGCGGCGCAGTTCCTCTTTCAGAAGATACGGAGCGGAACCTTTTTCGTCGGACTTAAGGGAATTTGAACAAACGATCTCGGCCAACTGATCGGTCCTGTGCGCGGGAGTTTGCGTCACCGGCCGCATTTCGAAAAGCCTTACATTGACTCCGACCCGCGCCGCCTGCCACGCTGCCTCGACGCCGGCAAGTCCGCCTCCGATGACGTTGATGATCTCCATCGTTGAACTTCAATTTAGAGATTCTCGACTATAAATTCAAAGTTCAAGATTCAAGATTCAAGAAACGGAGGCCAAGTTCGTGCGTTTGTGCCGTCACGATCGAGTTAAATCTTCGGGGCGGCGGCTCTTGAATCTTGAATCTTGAACCTTGAAATCTATCGCGCGTCTTTCCAGGTCGCCAAAACGATCTCGGCTTCGCGATCCGACGCGTTCTCGAGCCGGAGTTTCCAGGTTCCGGCGACGGTCGGTTTGTCGACGAAGATCGATCTGAAGAATGCGTTCGATTCGGGCGTTTTCGCGAGATTTTTCCCGACAACCGTGCCCGAGGCATCGAGGAGCGTCGCCGAAACCTCGTTCATCGCCATCATCGTCAGTCCGAAGTTAAGCGCTTCCGAAACCGGGATCTCGATCTCGGTCGATTGCTTCGGCGCAAGCTTGACGGCCTTTGCGAAGTTCACATCCGATGACGAGATCGCGGTCGTCGATACTGACACTTCGGGACTGTAAGCAACATTCACGAATCCGAATTCCGCCTTCCGAAATCCCAAATTCGACGTCGGAACATCCGGCGCGTGATTTCCTTTCGGGCCGATCGCAAGCCGCGGCCGGACGAACGACGAGAAATCGGCCGTTCCGGTCAGGTCCGTATGAACGTTCTTGGATTCCGCATTGTCCGCGATCGTCCATTTCGCCGACGGAACGGGCACGACGCCGTCGTTCCAAACGATC
>JAKOSS010000163.1 GCA_029777145.1 Acidobacteriota bacterium
CAGAACGTAACCGTTCGGCCGACCGCTCGTGCGGGTGTCGATGCGCGCGAACTTGTAACCCATTTGCCACGACCACATCATGCGGCTGATGTTGAGCGGCGACGGTTGACTCGCGGGATCGAGATGGTTCAGTTCCTCGGGCACGCCGATCCTGAACTTGAGGCCGACATACTTGCCTTTCGGAACCTCGCCGACGATCGCCGTGTTCAGCTCCTTGGTTCCGCTCGCGCAGTTTCCCTCGCCGTTCTCGAAGTCGAGCAACGCCACTTTGTCGGTTTGGTAATTGCCGTCCGCGGTGAGCTTCAGAGCGGTTTCCTTGCCCTTCTTGTCGACCAACCGTACATCCTGGATGTAAATTCTGAAGTCCGAAACCGTCATTTTTGACTTCGTGGTGCCGATCCCTTCGTAAGATTCGCGGCAGTCGAACGCGCGGTCGCCGACGACCGCCTTGAAATTCACTGACACCTTTTCATTTGCCTGGCCGAAGGCTCCCGCGGCGATCGCCACGACGGCGACGCCGATTCCCAAAATTCTTCTTCTCATCTTGTCCCTCCCGGCCGAAGCGGCCGAATTCAAAACCATCCGCACGGATGCGGAGAATTGCGAGCCCGGCGTGTTCCGTTGCGGACGCCGGCGTGTCTTGATCGATCAAGGGTTGAATTAGATGGAAGGGGGCGAGCGCGGGCCGATTCCGATCAACTCGGGGCCGGAATAGAACGGACGATCGAACTTAACGCCGGGCAGCCGAATCAGCGATCCGGCGACAGCACGAAATTCAATTTCGAAACTCACCGCGACGCTCGCGGCAGTAAATCGAAGAGGAACTGAGTTTGCGACGCCGGCTGATGCGATCTCCGATCTCTCAGGAGTCTTGGCGGGTTCATTGCGCTCCGGTTTGGGGAGATCGAAGCCGCGGCCCGACAACGAACGGATGGCGAGCGCCTCGAATTCGGCCGCGTTTGCGTTGAGAATCCGAAGGTCGCCCTGCGAGACAACTTTTTCGACCAACGAGACTTTCTCCGCGTCGGTCGCGCAGATCTCAGTCAGTGGATTTCCGGCGGATGCCGGCGCTTTGACGGGCTGCAGTTTTTTCGAAAGCGGGCAATAGACATAATCCGCCGACTCAACATTTCCGGCCGGCCAAACCGACACCGGGAACACGTTGAGCAGCATGGCGAGCAGCCATACGACGGCAAGTCTTTGCTTTCGGAAAGAAGTCACGTAGCAAAAATAATGGCAAATCGAATCCGGATTTTGCAAACGGGGAAGTCTATTCGGATGTCGTCTGAGGTTTGAGACCGCCGATCCCTGAACCCGCGGAACGCGCTTTTTCCTCGGCCGCAACCTCTTTTCTCGATAGCGCTTCCGTAATCGTCGCTTCGGGCAGGAATTGGTTAAAGAGCGAACGGATCGAATCGGGATCGCGTTCGTCAACGGAACTTCGGAATTCGGCAAGCATCTTGTTGACTGTCGCCTCGTCGTACGTCGCGATCTTTCCGATGAAGATCTTCGGATGCTGTGTTTTGAGCAGGTTCTCGCCCGTGATCTCGAGTTCTTCGAACAGCTTTTCACCGCCGCGGATGCCTGTAAAAACGATGTCGATGTCTTCGTAAGGTTCGAGTCCCGAAAGCCGGATCATATCTTCAGCGAGGTCGAGGATCTTGACCGGCTCGCCCATGTCGAGAATGAATATCTCGCCGCCTTTCCCGAGCGCGCCCGCCTGCATGACCAGTTGCGATGCTTCCGGGATCGTCATGAAATAGCGCGTCATGTCGGGATGCGTTACCGTGATCGCATCGCCTTTGCGGATCTGCTCGCGGAAGATCGGAACGACCGATCCCGCTGAACCGAGGACGTTTCCGAAGCGAACCGCCATGAAATTCGTTTCGAATCGGTTGTTCAAACCCTGCAGCACGATCTCGGCGATCCGCTTCGAAGCGCCCATGATCGACGTCGGATTGACGGCCTTGTCGGTCGAGATCAACACGAAATCCCTCGTTTTGAACTCGCCGGCGAGTTCGCCGATCAGTCTCGTCGCGAAAATGTTGTTCTTGATCGCTTCCGACGGGTTCAATTCCATCAACGGAACGTGCTTATGCGCCGCCGCGTGGAAGACCACTTCCGGACCGAACTGGGCGAAGATCTCGCGCATCCGCGGTTCGTCGCCGACGTCGGCGATCAAAGGAACGAACGCGGTCTCCGCGAATTCCTTCGACATTTC
>JAKOSS010000164.1 GCA_029777145.1 Acidobacteriota bacterium
TCGAGAACGCGAACATCAGGGTTCGCCTGAGCAAGACGACCGTGGTGCAGGCAATTCAGGCGGCACCCGTCGCCGCCGTCGCCGCTCCGGTCGCGGCGCCGGTTCAAACCGCAACCGCGGATGCCGCGCCGGCCGCCGCTGAAGTTGAGAGCGACGAGGGTCTGTTCAAGATCACTTCGCCGATCGTCGGCACTTTCTACCGCGCGCCGTCTCCGGACAAGGAGCCGTACGTCAAGGAAGGCGACAAGGTCTCGGAAGCGTCGGTCGTGTGCATCGTCGAGGCGATGAAGCTGATGAACGAGATCCAGGCGGAAACGTCCGGAGAAGTCGTCAAGATCTATGTCGAGAACGGCCAGCCGATCGAGTTCGGACAGCCGCTTTTCGGAATCAAGAGGTAAGTGCGAATGACCTTTGAACTTTGACCTCGGGACTTTGAAGGATTTCTTCGAAGATCCGAAGCCGAAGATCAAAGGTCGTTGTGTGTAATGGAACGCGAGATTCGCAAAATTCTGATCGCGAACCGGGGCGAGATCGCCTGCCGGATCATCTGGACCTGCAAGGAGATGGGGATCCGAACGGTCGCGGTCCACTCGACCGCCGATCGGGATGCGCTTCATGTCAGGTTCGCGGACGAAGCGGTCTGCATCGGCAACGCACCTTCGGCCGAAAGCTATCTCAACATCCCGGCGATCATCAGCGCCGCCGAGATCACCAACGTCGACGCGATCCATCCCGGCTACGGATTTCTCGCGGAATCCGAAACTTTCGCGAAGATCTGCGAAGACTGCAACATCAAGTTCATCGGCCCGAGACCGCATGTCATCCGCATGATGGGCGACAAGGTCGAAGCGCGGCGGACAATGACGGCGGCGGGCGTGCCGATCCTTCCCGGATCACCCGATCCGATCGAGTCGGCGGACGAAGCGATCAAACTGGCGAAAGAGATCGGGTTCCCGGTCATCATCAAGGCGGCGGCCGGCGGCGGCGGCCGCGGGATGCGGATCGTCAGACAGGAGTCGGAACTCGCGGGAAATCTCGAACTCGCCCAATCGGAAGCGCTTGCGGCATTCAAGAACGGCGCGGTCTATATCGAGCGCTACATCGAGCGCCCGCGGCATATCGAGATCCAGGTCCTTGCCGACGAACACGGCAACTGTATCCATCTCGGCGAGCGCGAATGTTCGATCCAGCGCCGCCACCAGAAACTGCTTGAGGAAGCGCCGTCTGCGGTGATCTCGAAAGAACTTCGCGAGCAGATGGGCGCAGTCGCCGTAAACGCCTGCAAGGAAATCGGTTATTCGAGCGCCGGGACGTTCGAGTTTCTGCTCGATGAAGACGGTTCGTTCTATTTCATGGAGATGAACACGCGCGTCCAGGTGGAACATCCGGTGACCGAGATGGTGACCGTCGTCGACATCGTCCGTAACCAGATCAGGATCGCCCGGGGCGAGAAACTCGGGTTCACGCAGGATGAGGTGCAGATCTTCGGACACTCGATCGAATGCCGCATCAATGCCGAAGATCCCGAGAAGTTCACGCCGAGTCCGGGAAAGATCACCGGGCTGAACATTCCGGGCGGACCCGGAGTCAGGGTCGACACGGCCGTTTATCCGGGCTATGTCGTGCCGCCGTATTACGATTCGATGATCGCGAAACTCATCGTCCACGCGCGGACGCGCGAAGCGGCGATCGCCCGCATGCGGCGCGCGCTCGAGGCGATGGTCGTCGAAGGCATCAAGACAACGATCCCGCTCCATCTCAAGATCATGGGCGACGAGCGTTTTCAGAAAGGCGAATTCTCGACGAAGTTCATGGAGGAATTCGGAAAATAGATTTGTGAACAACGGTTTGGAGTCGATGATTTGTTTGACAATTAACCGTTAACAATCAACAATTAACAGATAATTTTTCGTGGTTGCCGCCGGCATTGGCGGAGTTACTGCGAGCTTAAGGAGAGGCTATTTTCAGCGTTTAGCAATATGTCAACAGCAACAGAAACAAAGGCAAAGATCGTCGGAGACTTTAAGACACACACGTCGGACACCGGTTCGTCACAGGTGCAGATCGCACTCTTGACCGAACGGATCAAGGAACTGACAGAGCATTTCAAGGTTCACAAAAAGGACCATCACTCGCGTCGCGGACTTCTGAAAATGGTCTCGCGTCGTAGAAAACTTCTTGATTATCTGAAGCGCAAGAACATCAACGAGTATCATCAGATCATCGAGAAACTTGGATTGAGAAGGTAGGGAAATTTCGGGGAACGGGAGCGGGTTCGGGCGCTTGGGGATTGGAATTTAGCGCTGCCTGCTCACCAGTTTTTCGAATTTGATTGACTGCTTCGAGTCAATGTAAGAATCGTTCTCTCGAAGAATCTGCATCGGGTCGCTGAACGTGACAGCCTGTAAAAGAATCGGTGTGGAAGAGAACAGCTCGTTAGAAAGAATTCAATAGCGGCAGGGCTTCACGGCACGTACCTGCCGCTTTTTGTTTGTAAGGAAATCAGAAATGACATCAAAGAAATATTTGAAAGAGTCCATCAAGTTGGGTGATGGCGAACTGTCGGTCGAAACCGGAAAAGTCGCGAAACAGGCCGACGGATCGGTCGTGATCAGATTCGGGGACACCATGATCCTCGTTTCCGCCGTGAGCACCAACTCGCCCCGCGAGGGCATCGACTTCTTCCCGCTGACGGTCGAATACCGTGAATCAACATACTCGGCGGGACGCATTCCCGGAAACTACTTCCGCCGCGAAGGACGTCCGAGCGAAAAAGAAGTCTTGACGGCCCGCCTCATCGACCGTCCGTGCCGGCCGCTTTTCCCGGACGGCTACAAGAACGAAACCCAGGTCGTTGCGACCGTTATTTCGGCGGACACCGACAACGATCCCGACGTGTTCGCTATCACCGGCGCATCGTGCGCGCTCTATCTTTCGGACATTCCGTTCCATAACCCGATCGCCGGCGTGCGGATCGGACTGGTCGACGGCAAATACATCATCAATCCGACCTACGACGAGCGCCGTGATTCGCAACTCAATCTCGTCGTCGCCGGAACCGACGAAGCGATCGTGATGGTCGAATCCGAGGCGAAAGAAGTTTCGGAAGACATCATGGTCGAAGCGCTGATGCTCGCTCACAAGGAGATCAAGCGCCTTTGTCTGTGGCAGCGCGAACTTTTCAAGGTCCTCGAGATCACGAAGCGCGAATTCACCGCGCCGGCGCTCGACGAGGCGGTCATGGCTGAGGTCGAAAAGAACTTCGCAGACCGGCTCCGCGACGCGCTCGACACCACCGGCAAGGACAAGCTTGCGTCATACGCGGCGGTCGATGCGCTCAAGAAGGAGGTTATCGACAGTTATCCGGACGATCAGCCCGAGAAGCGCGTCATGTCGGGCAAGGTGTTCGGCGTCCTCAAGGAAAGGATCTTCCGCGAAGACATTCTCGGCAATCGCCGCCGTCCCGACGGACGCAAGTTCAGCGAGATCCGTCCGATCTCGTGCGAGGTCGGCTGGCTTCCGCGCGTTCACGGATCGGCGTTGTTCACCCGCGGCGAGACCCAGGCGATCGTCAGCGCGACGCTCGGAACGAAGATGGACGAGCAGTTCATGGACGATCTTGAAAAAGGCGAGATCCGCCGCCGCTTCATGCTCCACTACAACTTCCCGCCGTACTCGGTCGGCGAAGTCGGCCGCTTTGGATCGTCGAGCCGGCGTGAGATCGGTCACGGAAACCTCGCGCGCCGCGCGCTGGAAGCCGTTCTTCCGTCGGAAACCGAATTCCCGTACACGCTCCGTATCGTTTCGGACATCACCGAATCGAACGGATCGAGTTCGATGGCTTCGGTCTGCGGCGGCTGTCTCGCGCTGATGGACGCCGGAGTTCCGGTCAAGAAGCCGGTTGCCGGCGTCGCGATGGGACTCGTCATGGAAGGAAACCGCTATGCGATCCTTTCCGATATCGCCGGTGCCGAGGATCATTACGGCGACATGGACTTCAAGGTCACGGGAACCGCCGACGGCATTACCGCGCTCCAGATGGACATCAAGGTCGCGGGTATCAACGCGATGATCTTGCAGGAAGCGCTTGAGCAGGCCCGCAAGGGACGCATGCACATTCTCGGGATCATGGCGGACGCGATCGAACAGCCGCGCGAGGATATCTCGCCGTTCGCTCCGCGCATCATCACGATCAGCATCCATCCGGACAAGATCCGTGACGTCATCGGCAAGGGCGGATCGACGATCCGATCGATCACGGAGGAGACCGGAGCGAAGATCGATATCAACGACGACGGCACGATCCTGATCGCGACCGCGGACGGGGCGGCTGCCCAGGCGGCGATCGACCGCATCCGGGCGCTGACGGCTGAAGCGGAGATCGGTGAAACGTACCTCGGTACGGTGACCCGGATCGTCGATTTCGGCGCGTTCGTCGAGATCTTCCCGGGCGTCGAAGGTCTGCTCCACATCTCCGAGATCTCCGATCGCCGCGTTCGCGACGTGCGTGACGAACTCAAGGAAGGACAGCAGATCATGGTCAAATGCATCGGCAAGGAAGGCAACAAGATCAAGCTTTCCCGCAAGGCGATCATTCTGCAGGAAAAGGCGCAGGCCAACTGATCGCTTTCAGATGGATGTTAGCCGAGGCCGGGTCGATCCCGGCCTTTTTCATTTTTCGAATGATTTTGCGAGTTTTTTGGAATCGTTCCGCAATTCAAACTTATTTCAGGTGCATCGATCGAATTTGATTAGGGTTCATGGGAGAACCGGGCGAGTTCAGACTTGTTGCCAAAGTGCAATTGCTCCGCATTTTTGGTATATTGACCGCCTAGCCCCATTTCCATCTCCATTAATTGCGGAATTGTGCCATTCTGCGACGATCGGTTTTTGTTTAGATAACCGATAGAGAAACCGAAATGATTAACTTTAAGTTGAGAGTTCTACTTGCGGCGCTGTGCCTGTTCTCGTTCGCGGCTTTGAGCGTGAACGCGGCACCCGTGAGGTTCAAACAGGTTGTCCAAGTTGTCAGCGTCAAGTCCGGCAAGGCGAGGACCGGAACGTTTGCGCAGCTTCGCTTAGCCGGTGAGGCCGCGGCGAATGTCGCGGACGACGACGATGACGACACTACCAAGACGCCGCAGCAGGATGATCGGGTGATCCGCACGACCGAAGCGAACATCGTTCGCGATGAAGTGTGCGATTGCGTCGACGACGTCGTCAAGAAGCGCGGCTTTCCGAAGTGGGCGCTATTGGGCCTGGCGGCGATTCCGGTCGTGATCATTCTGACCCGCGACAAAGACAAGACGCCGACACCGACGCCGACGCCGACGTTGACGCCGACTCCGACGCCCACCCTGACGCCGACCCCGACGCCGACACCGACGCCGACGCCGACGCCGACCCCGACGGTCACGCCGACCCCGACGCCGCCGGAACCGGTACCGGAACCGATGACGCTGCTCCTGTTTGGAACCGGGCTGACGGGAGTCGGTCTGGCAGCACGTCGCCGGTTTGGTCGCAAGAATCGTTCAAAGACTGAGGAATAATTGAATTCAGCGGCCCGGGATATTCTCGGGCCCGAGGAAAACACAATGCGCAAGTTTAGTTTGTTGATCGTTGTTTGTTTGGCTATGGCGGTAAGCGCCTTTGCTTCGAGCGGCGATACCAAGAAGCCGAAGAATACGGGGACATTGACCGTCAAGACCTCGCCGGTTTCGTATCCGGTCCGCGTCGATGGCCAGTTCGTCGGCATGAGCGGCGTCGATGACGGCGCCCCGTTTTACCTGTCGCCGGGTTCGCACCGTCTGGTCGTCGAGTTTCCGAACGGAAAGACGTTCGAAGAGGACATCCAGATCGTCAAGGACCGCAAGAATTGCGTCTGCCTGAAGTGGGTCGAAACGACCACCGAGAAAGCGTGCCCGTACAACGTCCGCGTTGACGGTCCGGACCAGATCCCCGAAGGCGATTTCATTACCTTCGCCGCGTTCAACGCTGTCACCGGCGCCGCCGTTCCGCTCAATTATCGCTGGAAGGTCTCGCCCGAAACCGCGCGGATCACCAGTGGACAGGGAACTTCGGCGATCACCGTCGATACATCGAACCTCGGCGGGCGCTCCGTCAGCGCTGAACTCGATGTTTGGGATGACGTTTACGCGAAACAGTGCCGGCAGATGAATTCCGCGACGACGGACGTGACGAAGGTCATCATCCCGCAGCCGACGGCGGTGAGGTGCGACATCTTCGAGTCGAAGGCGTTCGACGACGACAAGGCGCGCTTCGACAACTGCGTGATCCAGGTCAACAGTGTTCCCGACGCGCAGCTCTACCTGATCATTTATCAGGGAACCGACAAGATCAGCATGGCGCGCAATTCGTACGACAAGCTGAGCAAGCGAACCCTGGACTACCTCGTGAAAACACGCGGACTTGATCCACGGCGAATATCGATCGTCAAAGGCGGACGAACTCCGCTCAAGACGACCTATGAGATCTGGATCGTTCCGCCGGGCGCGGAACTCCCGACACCGCAATAGGATTTGCGATTTTGGAATTCTGATTTCGGAATGGACCGTGGCAATGCCGCGGTCCTTTTTCGTTTCGTCGCAACGCATTTGGCGGTCTTTTGTGTTTGAATTCTGAGCAAGGTAGAATCAGAACTTTGACGCTGACAGCGCCGTTGCACAAACGGCAATCCGCAATCAGAAATCGCAATTCCAAAATCGCTATGTCTGCACCTAACATCGAAACAATCGTCTCTCTTTCAAAGCGCCGCGGGTTCGTATTTCCGGCCTCGGACATCTACGGCGGGCTTGGGAGTTCGTGGGATTACGGCCCGCTCGGAGTCGAACTCGCGAACAACATCAAGCAGTCGTGGTGGCGCTGGCTCGTGCACGAGCGCGACGACGTCGAAGGTCTCGATTCGTCGATCATCCAAAACCGCCTCGTCTGGAAATACTCGGGCCACGAAACGACGTTCAGCGATCCGCTTGTCGATTGCCGGACGTGCAAGGGACGCTTCCGCGAGGACAAACTACGGGACGTCGAATGTCCGAACGAGCCCGGAGCTTGCGCCGGAAGCGGCAAAGAATGCAGTTTGACCGAGGCGCGGCAGTTCAATCTGATGTTCAGGACGACGATCGGTCCGGTCTCGTCCGACGATGATCCGTCATCGCTGGCGTATTTGCGGCCGGAGACCGCGCAGGGAATCTTTATCAATTTCAAGAACGTGCTCGACACGTCGCGCCGGAAGCTTCCGTTCGGGATCGCGCAGATCGGAAAATCGTTCCGCAACGAGGTCACGCCGGGCAATTTCATCTTCCGGACGCGTGAGTTCGAGCAGATGGAGATGGAATATTTCTGCCGGGCCGACGACGCGGCGCGCATCCATCAGGAATGGATCGACGACTTCTGGAAGTGGTTCGAGTCGCTCGGGATCAGCTCCAACAACCTCAAGCTTTACGAACAGGGACCGGACGAACTGGCGCATTACGCGGTCCGCTGCGTCGATATCCTTTACAAATTCTTCCCCGAACGCGAAGAAGGTCCGGCGCAGTTCGACGAATTGATGGGAATCGCGAATCGCACCGACTTCGATCTCAAGACTCACTCGAAGAAACCCGAAGATGCCGACGGCAAGCGTCTGAATTCGGATTCGACCGAGGATCTTTCGTATTTTGATCCGGCGACGAACGAGCGTTTTTATCCGTACTGCATCGAACCCGCCGCCGGCGTTAACCGCACCGTCCTCGCGGTCCTTATGGACGCGTACACCGAACGCACGAACGACAAGGGCGAGACACGAGTCATTCTCAAACTGGCGCCGGAACTCGCGCCGATCAAGGTCGCCGTTCTGCCGCTGGCGAAGAACAAGCCAGAGATCGTCGCGATGGCGAAGGCGCTGAAAAAGGAACTTTTGCCGTCGATGCGCACCGTTTACGACGATACCGGCGGCATCGGCAAGCTTTACGCGCGCCAGGACGAGATCGGAACGCCGTTCTGCGTCACCGTCGATCACGAATCGCTCGAGGACAATGCGGTCACTGTCCGCGACCGCGACACGTGGGAGCAGGAGCGCGTCAAGATTGCGGATCTGAAGGATTATTTGCTGAAGAGGCTTTGAACGGCGCACACTTGGAGAAGTCGCCCGCGAATTTCCGCAAATCAACGCGGAAACGGAAGCGGTTGTATACGAGCAACACTCGTAAGCGGAATCCTGTCAATGTTTTCCGCGTCGCTGAGGTTCGGGCGAGTTGCTTGATTCGTGTTGATTGGCGAAAATCAGCGGGCAGATTCTTGAATCATGCTCATCGGTAATGCCTGAGGCGTTTGAAAAAGTCACTGCCCTTGCCCGTGAGTGCGCCGCGCTCGGCGGCCGCGCGATGCTTGTCGGCGGCTGCGTCCGCGACAAGCTGATGGGCGTCGATCCGAAGGATTTTGATCTCGAGGTTTACGGCATCGAACCGTCGAAGCTCCGAGAGATCCTCGATCGATTCGGCCGCGTCGACGCAGTCGGCGAGATTTTCACCGTTTACAAGATCGGCACCGATCTTGACGTTTCGATCCCGAGACGCGAACGCAAAGTCGGACGCGGACATCGCGGTTTCGTGATCGAAGGCGATCCCGGGATGTCGTTCGCAGAAGCTTCCCGCCGACGCGATTTCACGATCAACGCGATCCTCGAAGATGCGCTCACCGGCGAGATCGTCGATTGTTTCGACGGCCGCAAAGATCTTGCGAAAGGTATTTTGCGGATGGTCTCGAAGGAAACCTTTCCCGAAGACAGCCTTCGCGTTCTCCGCGCCGCACAGTTTGCCGCGCGATTCGAGTTTGAGATCGAGCCTGAAACTGCCGACGCCTGTCGCGGCATCGATCTTTCGGATCTGCCGCACGAACGCGTCTGGGGCGAGTTTGAAAAACTTCTGCTCAGATCCGAAAGACCCTCTATCGGATTGGCGCATTTCTATGATCTGCTGATCGCCGAAAAGCTCTTCCCGGAACTGGTTTCGCTCGTCGGTGTTCCCCAGGAACCGGACTGGCATCCCGAAGGCGATGTCGACGTTCATACGATGATGGTGGTCGACGAGGCGCGAAAGTTGATCGACGACCTCGATCATGCGCGGCAAGTGACGATCATGCTCGGCGCCGTGTGTCACGACTTCGGCAAGCCCGCGACGACTGAGTTTCGCGACGGACGGATACGGTCTCTCGCGCATGACGAAGCCGGCGTCGAGCCGACGATCGGATTTCTCGACCGGCTCGGCATCCACACGATCGACGGCTTCGATGTCCGTCATCAGGTCATTCAACTGGTGCGTTTTCACCTGACGCCGGGAATGTTCTTCAAGAATCCGCCGGGAGACGGCGCGTTCCGACGCCTCGCCCGCAAGGTCGATCTCGATCTTCTTTACCGCGTCGGGAAGGCCGACAGCCTTGGGCGCAATCCCGATTGGCTCGCGCCCGAGAAACGATTCGACGCCGAGGCCCAAGAGTGGTTCATCAGACGGGTCCGCGAACTCGACATCGAGCACGAGGCGCCCAAGCCGATCCTGCTGGGCCGGCACCTGATCGCGCTCGGACTGACGCCGGGACCGGAATTCAAGGCGATCCTCGATGCGGTTTACGAGAGGCAGCTCGACGGATCGGTCGCGGACCTCGAATCGGCGGTCGGACTCGCGAGGGAGATCGCCGGATGCTGATCGACTTCACGCCGCTCAGGGTTTCGCGCGACTACCGGCTGCTTTTCTTCGGTCAGCTGATCTCGTTCTTCGGGACGATGATCTCGATCGTTGCGATCAACTGGCAGATGTATTCGCTGACCGGTTCGAGCGAGATGGTCGGCTACGTCGCGCTCGCCGAGTTCTTCCCGATGTTCGTGCTGGCGTTCGTCGGCGGCGCGATCGCCGACGCGTTCGATCGCCGCCGAATCCTGCGCGTGACCGAGGTCGGCCAGACGCTGGTGACGCTTCTTTTGCTCGGCAACTCGTTCCTGCCGACGCCGCGCGTCTGGCTGATCTTCGCCGCCGCCGCGCTTCACGCCGGATTCGCCGCGATCCAGCGTCCCGCGTTCGAATCGTTCATCCAGAAGGTGATCCCGGTGGATCTGATGGCGGCGGTGATGGCGCTCAATTCGATGCGTTGGAGCCTCGGCGCGGTGATCAGCCCGGTCGTTGCCGGTTTGATCACTACCTCTTTCGGGGCGAGCACGGCGTACGCGGTCGATCTGGTGACGTTCTCGGCGTCGCTTGTCGCGGTCTTTCTGATCAGCTACGTCCCGCCGCAGGCCAACGCCGACAAGCCGAGCCTCGCGACGGTCATCGCCGCGTGGAGATACGCGTTTTCGCGGCCGGACCTTCTCGGGACATACCTCGTCGATATTGCGGCGATGCTCTTCGCCTTTCCCCACGCGCTCTATCCGGCGTTGGCGAAGGTTTACGGCGAGCGGTATCTCGGATTCTTCTACGGATCGATCGCGCTCGGCGCGCTGACCGCGAGCCTGACGTCCGGCTGGACGAAGTTCGTCCACAAACACGGCAGGATGATCGTCGGCGCGGCGGTTCTGTGGGGCGTCGCGATCCTGCTTTTCGGACTCGCGGGAAACATCTGGATCGCGCTCGGATGCCTCGTGCTGGCCGGATTCTTCGATATGATCTCGGGGATCTTCTGCGGCGCCGTATGGAACCAGACGATACCGAACTTCATGCGCGGACGGCTTGCGAGCATCGAGATGATAAGCTATCTTACGGGTCCGTACCTCGGGAGCGCGAAGATGGGATTCGTTGCCGAGCGTTGGGGAAACGGTCCGGCGCTGGTTTCGGGCGGCGTGATGTGCATCGCGGCGGTCGCGTTCGTGGCGCTGATCTTGCCCGGTTTCTTCTCGTACGACGTCCGCGAAGGCATCAAGCGGCGCGAAAGGGAAGAGGAGGGCTTATAGTGCATAGTGGATTCAATGGACAGTGGACAGTGGACAAATTCCAAAATCCAAAATCTAAAATCCAAAATATCCAAAATCCAAAACATCCCAAATTCGAAATCCCAAATATCCCAAATCCCAAATCGAATCATGCCTATTCTACGCAAACGACAGATCGAGAATCTCGCCCAATTGAGCGGCGAGGAACTTGAGCAATTTCTCGAATCGCTACCGGCCGGCCGGTTCGATCTCGAGGATCTTTTCGACTTTCTTGAATACAAGCTCGAAGACGAACCGTGCAACCACTCGCTGCGGTTCGCGATGCAGTTTATGATGGAGAACCGGCTCAATTTCCCTCGCGTCAGCAGTTGGCTACAGGAGAACGGCGGCTTCTGCGACTGCAAAGTACTGGAGCAGATCGTCCCGCCGTGGCGAAAAGCGTTCGACTGACGACTGGAGCGCAAGCGTCCCGCTTGCAACGGCGTTAAACGCCGTGACGCTCTCGCCGAAGAAGGTTCATTTTCTCCGGAAGCCGTTCGCGCTTCGCGCTCATGCAAGCGGGACGCTTGCGCTCCAGTCGGCTTGCGTTCCAGTCGGCTTGCGTTCCCGTCCATATCGCTCCGGTTATGCCGAGGCTCGCCCGCTCCAGGCGCTGGAATATCTCCAATCCGATTTCTCCCGGCATAACTTCGCTTTTACCGGATTGTTCTCGATGTAATTGATCACGTTCACGTAGTGGTCGCGATTCCTGATGTATCGATCGAAAGGCTCGTGTTGCCAGAATTGGCCGGATCGGTTCAAGATCTTGTTCGCCTCGTGCGCGGTGTAGGATTTGATCGAGTGGGCGATCTCGGCCAATTCGACGCCGTTGAACGGGGTTGCGAGGAAATGGATGTGGTTCGGCATTACGACCCAACTTATCAGGCTGTATTTCTTCTGGTGATGAAAAAGAAGACTGTTTTCGACCAATTCCGCGACACGGTCATTTTTCAGGAAGCACTCGCCGTAGCCGGAATCAAGATAGCTCTCGACGTTTTTCCGAAAGACGATCTCGCCGGCCTCGCCGGCATCGGCGGTCTCCGCCCGCCATTTCTCGACGACATGTTCCGGCAGCGAGTCGAAAAGCCTGAAAGTAAGAAACTGCGGTATCTCGCCGCCGTCGAAATGCGGGATGTAGCCTCGGTCGTACCAGCCGAGGTTTGAACGAAATCCCTTCGGTTGAAAATTGTAGTCAGGTTTCATAACTGTTGTGACCGGAGCGCAAGCGTCCCGCCTGCAACGGCTCCTGCCGAAAGAAGGCTCATTTTATCCAGAAGCCGTTCGCGCTTCGCGCTCATGCAAGCGGGACGCTTGCGCTCCAGTCGGCTCGGGCACCGGTCGGATCGGCCTCCCCGAAGCCGTTCGCGCTTCGCGCTCATGCAAGCGGGACGCTTGCGCTCCAGTCGGCTCGGGCACCGGTCGGATCGGGCTCCGGTATTCAGAACTGCAGATATTTGCCGGTGATCGAGTTCGGGTTTAGGGCGAGTTCTTCAGGAGTTCCGGTCGCGACGATCTCGCCGCCGCCTGAACCGCCCTCCGGGCCGAGGTCGATGACGTGATCGGCGGTCTTGATGACGTCGAGGTTGTGTTCGATAACGAGCAGGCTGCCGCCGCCTTCGAGCAGCGCGCGAAAGGCCGCCAGCAATTTGTTGATGTCGTCGAAATGGAGGCCGGTGGTCGGTTCGTCAAAGATAAAGAGCGTTCGCGATTGCGTGCGTTGTGCCAGGTGGGCCGCAAGCTTGACGCGCTGCGCCTCGCCGCCCGAAAGCGTCGTCGCCGACTGTCCGAGCCGCAGATATCCGAGGCCGACCGCATCGATCACCTTCAGCCGATTCGCGAGCTTGTTGATGTCCTTAAAGAAAACGATTGCCTCACGGACCGTCAGCTGCAGCACTTCGGCAATGTTCTTGCCCTTGAATTTCACGTCCAGTATCTCCGAACGGAAACGTGTCCCGCGGCAATCCTCGCAGGTCAGTTCGACATCGGCGAGAAACTGCATCTCGACCGTCACCGTTCCCGACCCCTGGCAGGTTTCGCAACGGCCGCCCGGAACGTTGAACGAGAAATGCGACGGGTTGTAGCCGCGCGTGCGCGAGGCGTTCGTTGCCGCGAAGAGTTCGCGGATAGCGTCGTAGGCCTTGATGTATGTTACCGGATTCGACCGCGGCGTGCGGCCGATCGGCGATTGATCGACAAGGACGACGTCGTCGATGTTCTCGATCCCGCGGATCTCGCGGCAGCGGCCGACCTGCGACTGGCTTTCCCCGCGTTCTTTCTTGATGCCCGCGTACAGGACGTCGTGAACGAGCGTCGACTTTCCTGAGCCGGAGACTCCGGTAACGCACACGAGCATCTCGAGCGGAATGTCGACCGTGATGTTCTTGAGATTATGCTCGCGGGCGCCGTCGATCGTGATCGCTCGCTTTGACGGCTTGCGGCGCTGCGGAGGTACTTTGATCTCGGCGTCGCCGCGAAGATAGCGGGCGGTCAGCGATTCCTTCGATCTCAGCAATCCGTTGAGATCGCCCTCGTAAACGAGATTTCCGCCAAGTTCGCCGGCGTGAAGCCCGACATCGATCAAATGGTCCGCGGCGCGCATCGTCTCCTCGTCGTGTTCGACGACGAGGACCGTGTTCCCGATATCGCGCAGGTTCTCGAGTATTCGGATGAGCCGCGAGTTGTCACGCGGATGAAGCCCGATCGACGGCTCATCGAGAACGTAAAGTGTTCCGACCAAAAGAGATCCGAGGTTCGTGGCGAGTTGGATGCGTTGCGCCTCGCCGCCCGAAAGGGTCGATGCGAGCCGGTCGAGCGTCAGGTAATCGAGCCCGACATCGACGAGGAACTTTAGACGCCTGCGGATCTCGAGAAGGAGTTTTTCGGCGATCTTCTCGCGTTCGGGTGTGAGCCGGAGTCCGTCGAAGAACACGGCCGCTTCACGGATCGACAGGCCGACCGTTTCGGGAAGCGACAGCCCGGCGATCTTCACGGCGCGCGCCTCTGCGCGAAGCCGGCCGCCGCGGCATTCGGGGCAAGACGTGTAGCCCCTGTATTTTGCCAGGAAGACGCGGACGTGGAGTTTGTACTTCTTCGTCTCGAGCCAGTCGAAAAAGCCGTCGATGCCTTTCCACGAACCGCTGCCGTGCAGAATAGCGCGACGGACGTCCTCGCCGAGTTCGGCGAACGGCACGTCGAGCGGAATCCCCGCCCCGCGGCAAAAGCTCAGAAGCGCCTTGCTCGCCCACGCGTACTGCGGACGCTGGAACGGTTCGACGGCACCCTCGCCGATCGACAGATTCTCGTTCGGAACTACGAGCGCGTAATCGACACCGATCGAATTTCCGAAACCCTGACAGGTCGGGCAGGCGCCGAAAGGCGAGTTGAAGCTGAACAGCCTCGGTTCGGGTTCCTCATACGCCGAACCGTCCGTCTTGCAGACGAATTTGTCCGAGAAAGTGAAGGTCGTACCATCGGGAGTTGCGATGGTCGCCGAACCGGTCTCGCGAAAGCATATCTCAAGCGAATCGACCAGACGTTGCCTGATCGAGGCGTCGGCCTTGAGCCTGTCGATCAGCACGAAGGTGTCGTCGAAATCATCGAACGCGTAATCTTCCGGTGTTTTGAGATCGATGGTCTCGCCGTTGCGCAGAAAACGGGTGAAGCCGTTCTGCATCAATGACAAAAGGATCGCCGAAACCCTTAGCCGGGCGGCTTTCGCAGTCGATTTGCCGCCCTTCGCGCCGACGTCGTCGTGGACCGGGAACAGAACGTAGAAACGTGAGCCGTCGGGGAGGCGTTCGAGCGTGTCTTCCGCCGCGGATTCGGGGGAATCCTTTTTCACCTCCGTTCCGCACGCGTCGCAGAATGTCTGGCCGACGCGGGCAAAAAGCAGCCGGAGATAATCGTAGATCTCTGTCTGGGTCGCGACGGTCGAGCGCGGATTGCGGGTTGAATTCTTTTGCCGGATAGCGATCGCCGGCGCTATGCCGACGATCTCGTCGACATCGGGCTTGTCCATCCGTTCGAGGAACTGCCGCGCGTAGGCCGAAAGCGATTCGACATAGCGGCGCTGGCCCTCGGCGTAGATGGTGTCGAAAGCGAGGCTCGATTTTCCGGATCCGGAGACGCCCGTTACGATCGTCAATTTGTTGACCGGGATCGAAACCGACACGTTCTTCAGATTATGGACCCGCGCGCCGCGAACCTCGATCGTCTCTTCTGCGATTCTTGCCTTTGCCACCATAGTCTAAAAAACCGGCACGGGTGAAAAACTCCATTCTAGCAAATCGCGGCGGTTGGCAAAACCGCGGATCGGGTCATACGATGCCGATACGAAGACCCGCGGTTTGGGATATTCGATTCTGGCTCTTGGACTGGAGCGCAAGCGTCCCGCTTGCATGAGCGCGAAGCGCGAACGGCTTCCGGGGAAAATGAACCTTCTTCGGCGAAGGCATCACGGCGTTTCACGCCGTTGCAAGCGGGACGCTTGCGCTCCAGTCCAAAATCCCAAATGCTATGCCGCCCTCTGCGAGGGCTGATGCGGAATCGTTTAGGACGCAAATGTCCAGCGATTGCGGTTGGAAATGAGTTACGATAGATGCGATGGTGATCCGAATACTGATCGCGGTCTTTCTCTTCAGTACCGTTGCGCTTGGGCAGGGCATATCGAGCAGAGCCGACGTCCGCCCGACGCCGGTGCTGGTCGAGCTTTTCACAGCCGAGGGCTGCCCGACGTGTCCGAACGCCGAGAGCTCGCTCGCGTTCCTTAAACGTGAACAGCCGGTGCCCGGCGTCGAGATCGTCACGCTCGCGTTCCACGTCGATTACTTCGACCGGTTCGGATGGAAGGACCAATTCGCGTCGCCCGAGTTCACAAAGCGGCAGGAGTTGTATGCGAAGCGGTTCAAGATCGGGGAAGTCTACACGCCGCAGATGATCGTCGACGGACGCGCCGAATTCGCCGGAACCGAAACCGGACTCGCGACCAACGCCGTTCTCGCAGCCGCGAAGGAACCGAAAGGCAGGATCGATCTGACCCTCGACGGCGACGTGCTGAGTCTCTCAATTATCGATCTTCCGAAACACAAGGATTCTGTGATCTATCTTGCGGTCACCGAGGACGGGCTCGAGACCGAAGTCGCGTCGGGCGCCAACCGCGGCCGCAAGCTCCGGCATTCGTCGGTCGTTCGCGAGTTCCGCGAGATCGGGCGGATCCGAAAGCGGGACGCCCGATTTGACGGCGCGGCAAGATTGCCCCGAATCGGCGAGAAGCCGCAGCGGTATGTCGTTTTCGTTCAGGAATCGCTCGGCAGTGCCGTCTTGGCAGTCGGTATGATCGAGTCCGCCGTTCGGATAAGGTGATTGCGTTTTTGCAAGGAATTGCTTAGATGCGAGTTGTAATTCGGCGCGCGCGTTTGACCGAGCGGTCGAAGTTGGATTTGAAAGCGAATAGTTCCATCAAAGTTGGTTAGATAATGAGCAACGTGCCGAA
>JAKOSS010000165.1 GCA_029777145.1 Acidobacteriota bacterium
CCGCTCGAAACGCCCGCGGTCGAGAACCTCGAGACCCTGATGGGAAAATACGGCGAAGAGGGAAACCAGCTCATCTTTCGCATCTTGAAGCGGGGTGAAAAACTCGTTCAGAGCGCGATCTTTAGCTCGCCGGAACGCGATGAATCGCGCACTCTGAACGAATTGTCCGATCTGGCACTAAGATACGACCTCACAGTTCCTCTTGCCCGGGTTGTGGCAAACAACAAGAACGAACTTCCCAAATTTTTCAAGCGCTACCAGATACAACCCGTTTGGCGCGCCGACCGCCCCGCTCGCGGACGATTTCGCGAGTTTTATCAGTGCGATGTTGACTCCATCGGCTCGTCGTCGATGGTTGTCGAGGCTGAATTGATCTCGGCAGTGAGCGAGATATTGAAGCGGCTCGGCTTTAACGATTTTGTTGTCAGGCTAAATCACCGCGAGGTACTTGCTGACATCCTCGATACGGCAGGCGTACCTGAAGAACTGCATGGCGACGCATTGGTCGCTATAGACAAACTCGACAAGATCGGGGCCGAGGGCGTCGCAACCGAACTCGGAAAGCGTGGCGTCCCGGAAACTGCCTCGAAGATACTCCTCGACATCTTCGAGCAGACCCATCGGATCATCGGTGAAGGCAAGGACGTAAATCGAACGATCGTCAGCAATTTGATCAATATCGTAAGCACTGAAGTGCTGACCAAGATCGGCGAGATCATTAAGTTCGCTCCAGAATGCCCAATAAAACTTGACCCGTCGCTTGCTCGCGGGCTTTCTTATTATACCGGAGCGATCATGGAGATCAGTGTTCCCGACCTCGCAGGTTCGCTCGGCGGCGGCGGGCGTTACGACGGCTTGATCGGCATGTTTGGGAAGGAACAGATACCGGCGTGCGGATTCTCACTCGGATTAGAACGAATCTTGGTCGTTTTGGACGAGCGCGGAATGTTCCCGCCAGAGATCGCGGAATCGACGCCGGCAGACGTAATGGTCACGATATGGAGCGAGGCGACCATCGTTGAATCTCTCAAATTCGCAAGCGAACTCCGCTCGGCCGGTATTCGTGTTTCCGTCTATCCCGAACCCGACAAACTCGGCAAGCAGATCAAATATGCCGATTCGATCAATGTCCCATTTGTCTGCGTCCTTGGCGAAAGCGAACTCGCCGACGCAAACGTCACGATCAAGAATATGAGATCTGGCGAACAGAAGACTGTAAATCGCGATGAAGCCGCCTCAAAAATATCTGCCTAAATAAATAAATGCACCGAAAGCTCGAACCGAAACTTCTATCTGTCCTGAAAGAAGGCTATACCCTTAAGCAATTTCAAGGCGACCTGATGGGCGGTCTGACGGTGGGCGTCGTCGCTTTGCCGCTCGCCATTGCTCTTGCGATCGCTTCGGGCGTAAAGCCGGAGCAAGGCCTTTATACTGCGATCGTCGCCGGCTTCGTCATCGCCGTACTTGGCGGTTCACGAACTCAGATCAGCGGGCCTACAGGTGCGTTCGTCGTTATCGTTTACGGTATTGTTCAGAAGTACGGATACGACGGCCTAGTCATTGCAACGCTCATCGCCGGCGTGATGCTCGTGATCATGGGTCTCGCCCGAATGGGAGCGCTGCTCAAATTCGTTCCCTATCCCGTGATCGTCGGTTTTACATCGGGTATCGCCTTGATCATCTTTTCCTCTCAGGTCAACGATTTTCTCGGTCTGAAGATCGAAAAAGTACCAGCGGACTTCGTCGAGAAGTGGATAGAATACGCACGGCACATATCGCATATCGACCCATACACGGTCGGTGTCGGGCTGGCGTCGCTTCTCATCATCGTGCTATGGCCGCACGTAACGCACCGCATTCCGGGCCAGTTGATCGCGATCCTCGTTGCAACGTTCGCGGTTCAATACTTCCAGATCCCGGTCGATACCATCCAATCCCGTTTCGGCGGAATGCCGACCGGGCTTCCTTCGCCGCAG
>JAKOSS010000166.1 GCA_029777145.1 Acidobacteriota bacterium
AGCTCCGAATAGCCGTCGCGGTTGATCGTGTAGGCGAACTGAGATCCGCTCTCGGGGAATGAGACGCTCTCGACATCCCACGTGTCGTCAGTCCGGATCGTCGCCGGTTTCGCGTTCAGATTCGGCCAAAGGTTGTCGATCTGCGTCATCGCGGCGAATTCACGATCCTTGTTCGACGTGAACAGCAGCGAATCGCCGTCCGGCAACACCTCCACATCGCCGAATTGACTGGCGTCAGAGTGCGGCGTCAGCAGCGTTTCCTTGTTCATCTCGGTGTCGTAGATGTAGAGGTTGTTGTCGAGGCTGAACTCGGTTCCGGATCGCGAAAGAACGATGTATCTTCCGTCGCGCGACGCCGCGGCGAACGAATTCGACCCGTCGTACTGATAGACCAGTTCTTCGGTGCCGTCGGCGACTTTCATCGAATAAATGTCGAAGAACTGCGAATTCCGTTCGTTGGAGGCGTAGTAGATCTTCTTGCCGTCGTCAGACCAACCGCCGAAGTTGTGTCTTATGGACGGCGCATCCGTGAGCTGACGGATATTTGTTCCGTCCGAATCCATCACGAACAACTGCGTGTTCTCGTCTCCGCCGCGAGCTTTCCCGAACGCGACAAGATCGCCCTTCGGTGAAAAGCGGACGAATCCGACATTGTCGTCGTAAGTCGTGATCTGCTTCGGCGTGCCGTCGGGCAGATCGATCATCCAAACCTGCGACGTTCCGGAAACGTTTGTCAGGTAGAAGACACGTTTCCCGTTCGGAGCGATCGTCGGCGACGATGCGGACCGGATGTTCAAATACTGTTGGATCGTGTAGCCCTGTCCGTGCGCGGCGAAGGACAGGAGCAGGAGAATAACGAGAACTGCGATTTGGCGTTTCATTTTTCGACTCCCGAAGACAATTTTGTTATCGCGATTATAGTTCAATTCGCTGCGTATCGCCTTGATGTGAAGGCAAAGGAAGCGAATTTGCGAACTCCGCGTGAGTTTCACTTGACGGATGATTTCTGACGATGTCTCAAGCAAAGCCCGCCAAGTTCGCCGAGAGTAACTTTGCGGACTCCGCGAACTCCGCGTGAGGTCTATCCATACGGATGATTTTCGGCGAATTCTCACGCAGAGCACGCCAAGTCCGCAGAGGCAAATCCGAAATCCCGAATCCCAATTCCCAAATCGGTGGAATCCCAATTCCCAAATCCCGTAATGTTGACAAAAATGTAAAGATTTATGAACATTGAATTTCGACAGTAGGATCAAAATGCCGAAGATCGCAGACATACAGGAAACTCCGAATCCAAACGCCGTAAAGTTCATCTTGAAGGAACCCGTGTCGCACGGCACGTCGCATTCGTTCAAGCAGGCCGACGACGCGGCGGACGACATTCTCGCAAAATCCATATTTGACGTCGGCGACGTTGTTTCCGTGTTCTACATGGACAAAATGATCACCGTCGAAAAGACCGACGAAGCAGATTGGGACGAGATCCTCCCGGCGCTTGCGGTGCCGATCCGCGCCGCCGAATCCGTTTCAAAAGGCAACGGCAACGGCTCGAAGGAAATCGGCGGAGCGATCGGCGCGGCGCTGAGCGACGATCCTCAGGTGCGCGAGATCGAGGCCATTCTCGACGAACGGATCCGGCCGTACCTCGCAAGCGACGGCGGCTGGCTCGAGATCGTCGGCCTTGACAACAAGACTCTGAAGATCCGATACGAAGGCGCTTGCGGAAGCTGCCCGAGTTCGCTGACCGGCACGCTCATGGCGATCGAAAACATGATCAAGGACGAGATCGATCCGGAGATCGAGGTTATCGCAGTCTAGTCTTCCGGAGCGAAGACGCTTGAGTTAACGTTCGTGTTTCCAAAAATTAAGGTCCGATGGGCTGCCCGCGCATGGCCATTTTCGATCCTCAAATCCGTAAACCTCTCAATAAAAACATTTTCTTGACATAGATTTGCCAATTTCGTCATAATTTAAGGGCGGCCTGTTCCAAGGTTCGCCGCGTCTCGTCACCCAAAGGGTCAGAATCTGCACCAACCGCCAGTCTTTTTATCCGTCCTGAGAAAAGTACTGTGTTTTCAAAAACGGAGGAGAAATATTGTGAACAGTGAAGAACTCGAACAAAGTTTAAGGACCGAATTCGAGAGTTATCTCAAAAACGTTGTCGCTGACATGCGGCAAGAAGTAACCGATTTTCAGAAAATGGTCGAAACGGAATTCGACAAGCACAAGTCCCAAATGGACGAGGCTTTTCGTAATTTCCAGGAACGCTTCCAGTCAGACGCGAGTCTCGATTCGGCGTTTTCGGAATCCGTCATCGAACATCTTCGCCTCGCACGGGACGAGGGCGCTCGCATCACCGCGACCGCTATCGCCGAAGCCGAAGAACTTGAAAAAGAGCAGGCAGCCGCCGTCGATTCCTCCTTCGTTGTCGGCGAGATCCGCGATGCCATCAAAGAGATCAGCAGCAAGACGACCCAGTCGGCGATCCTCAAATCGCTTGTCGCGCATGCCGCGAAATTCACCCCGCGGGGTGCGTTTTTCATCATCAAGAACGAGCACCTCGTGGGTTGGCGCGTTTTCGGAAACGAAGCGGCGATCGACGACAAGTCCGTGCGGGAAGTCTTCTTTCCGACGTCAAGCGAGACCTTGCTGAGCGAATCGCTCCGAGAACTCAAGACCGTCGAAGGCACGTACAACAGCTATAGCGATGATTCGCTCTTCTTGAGTCGACTCGATTTCGGACGGCCGGATCGCATGTACGCGATTCCGTTGGTCGTTCGCGAACGTGCCGTCGCGGTGCTTTACGCGGACTACGGAAATGAAGGCTCGAACGTCAACGTCGAAGCTCTTGAGGCGCTCGTGCAGGTTGCCGGTCTCACGGTCGAGATCTCGGCATCGTCGCGTTCGGGCAAATCCCAGCAGTCGGCGGAAGTTGCGCACGAAGACGAGCATGCGGTCGAAGCCGATTCGTCGTACGAATCGGTCGCCGACGAAGCCGGCTACGACGCTCCGGAAGCCGAGAGTTACGAGACTGCCGTCGAAGAGACCGATTACGAACCGGCGCAGTCCTTTACCGAAACCTCGTATGAGGAATCGGCCGCTGAAGAATCCTACGTTTCGACGGAAGACGCTGCATCCGTTCAGTTTGAGAGCGGTTACGGCTTTGAGTCCGAAGCACCGGTCGAAGACGAGGTCGAGGAATCCTACTCGGAGGACTCAGAGGTTTACGAGATATCCGAACCGGCCGATTCGTCCGAATTCGAAACGACTTCGGGTTACGAATTTGAGAGTTCCGAAAGCGAAGTTGAAGAATCGTACTCGTCAAGCTGGACCTCAGACGTTTCCGAACCTGAAGAATTCACGACCGGCGGATCGTACGAACAATCGTCGTCGTTCGACGAGGTAGCCGAGGCCGACGAGTTTTCGGCTCCGGAAGCGGCGGAGTTTGAATACGAAGGCGTACAGACCGCTCCGACGACCGGCGTTGAATACGAAACGTCGCCGTCATTCGAGACGACGTCATTCGAATCGCCGGAATCGTTCGAGGTCGAAGAGGTTGTCGCCGCCGCTCCGGTGGCCGAGGCCGAACCGGCCGTCGCGGCGCCCCAGATGCGTTCGCGTCTCAGCGAAAGAAACGTCGATCTTCCGATCGAGGTCACTGAGGACGAACGACGTCTGCACAACGACGCCCGACGTTTTGCGCGTCTTCTGGTTTCCGAGATCAAGCTTTACAACGAGCAGAAGGTCAAGGAAGGACGGGACGCGAGCGACCTTTACGAACGGCTGAGAGAAGCTATCGACCGTTCGCGTGAGATGTACGACAAACGCGTTCAACCGCCGGTAGCGTCGAAGTTCGATTACTTCCATTACGAATTGGTGAGCAATTTGGCGGAAGGCGACGAGGCCAAACTCGGTGCGGGTTATCCGGGAACGGCGATCTGATCGACCGGCGAATTATGATAAAGGCTGTCTGAGCAGTACCTCAGGCAGCCTTTTTCCTTTTCGGGAAGCCTGAAAAACGCACGCGACCTGATGTCGATTCGCGGCGATTCTCGGGCGATTCTCTCTATCTCGTAATCCCTGCTAAACCACGCCGTGCGTCACCATGCAGCCGCGCATCCAGCTTCCGGATCCGGCGTCGCCCTTCGAGCCGCCGTCGCAACCCGCGATTCCGCCGTGCGTCGTGTTGAATTTCCCTGAAATGTAGTTCACGCCCGGCTCAAACTTCTTGGCACAGGTCGGGAAGACGGACGCCCAGATACCGTCCTTTTTCAACGCTTCCGCGTGATAGCAATTCTTGACGTTGCTCGGGACCGTATTGAGAAAATCGGCCGTCGAACCGTCCTGATCGACGGGATCGTAAAGAAACATCGCCTCGATGTCGTGTTCGAATGACGAACGTTTCAGATCGAGCGCAACCTGCACGCACGCCGCGGCGCCCCGGCTCCAACCGACAAGAAAGATCGGTCCCGAACCGCCGCGAATGAACGTCGTGGCCTTGTCGGCCATCGTTCGGATATTGATCTCGCTCAGGCTCCACGAGATCGTTGCCGGGCCGGGAACGTACAACTTGCTCGACTCTTTGGTCTGTTTGTAAGCGTCCCAAACATAGTATTTGTAGTTGTTCTCGCCGAGGATCGTCGGCGAACTCCCTTCCATTGCAATCAGCATTCTTCTCTACTCCGTTACTTCAAACTGCACAAATTGCGTGGCGATCCGGTTCTTCGGTTTTGCGAGTCCGTCATAAGCGATGATCTGCAAGACGTAGTCGCCCGGATCCATCTTTGTTGCGAGACTGACCGCGCCCGATCCGCGGACGCGCGAATAGTCCGTCTGGCCGTTGAGTTCCGCGGGAAGAGCCTTTCCGTCGAGCACCAACTTCCGCTCACGGAAAATGCGGATCTGGAAACTAAGTTGCGGACGCTTCGCCGCGTCAAGTTTTGCGTTGTAGATCTCGAATCCATATCGCAGAACCGATCCGCGCGGGAACGTGCGCGTCGAGGTGTCGTTCATCGGATCAGTGCCGTCGGCGGTCGGTTCCGCAGTCGGAGCCACGAAATTCTTCCACTGCGCCGGAGTGAAATTCTCGAGTACGATTCCCGAAACCGTCAGCCGATTCTTTTTCAGATTCGGAACGTCGATGAATTGCGAGGCGGACCCGACCTTCGAATTCACGCTGTCGCGGATCGCGACCCGAAACTGGTAAGGTCCCGGTTTTTTGATCGGAAACGTGAAGTGGTAAACGAATCCGTCTTTCTGAATCCGCTCGTAGCTTTTTTTCGTGAGGCTTATCGAATACGTCTTGGCGATCTGATCGACCGGAACGCCGTTGTCCCCGAAACTGATCGCAACCAGATCGAAAACGGCCTTCTTCGAGCCGTCCGGTTCGTCCGAAAACGTCAGGTCGGAAGCCTTGATATGCAGCAGCGATCGGACGAACGTACCGATCTTCGGTTCGTAACCGAACAGTGTGTTCAGTCTGAGAGAGATATCGTTGACGGCGAACGGTGAGGTCAGCGCGTAATTGATCGCCTGTGCCGGCGTCGACGGCGTCGTCGGCTTCGGCGTCGAATCGTTGGCAACATTCATGAACCCGCTGCGATAACGTACGGTTACGCCGGGTCGTTTGACACGAACCTCGAGTTTGTTGAATTTGCGCTTCTGCGCGTCGAAAGTGTCATCGTCGGGCACATATCCGACGAGATAATAACTCTGATCGTCGAGAATCTGTCTGACCCCGCCGCTCAGACTGTTGTTGTTGATGACCGCCATTCCGCCGGTCTCCTTCGCCAAGTATTGGAGACCTTCCTGCGTATCGAAAAGCGTCGCGCTGCGATCCGAGATCGCCTGCGAGATCGCCTCCGGCGACGGCGAAATGATCTGATCGGCCGCGGTTATCGAAGTTACGACGAGCCCGCGGGCGTCGATGGTGTAGAAAACGACCGACGCGCGGTTCGCAAAATCAACCAACTGCCGGGCGAAATCGAAGATCCTCGTGTCGCCGATCGAACCGTCCTGGTCGCGCGGGAAAAGTCGAAAACCGTCGGAGAAGAGAATGACGGATTTGCGGCCCGGGAGTTCGGCCATGCCGGTCACGATATACTTCAGCGCTCCGAGGGTCCCGACCGTGAACGCACCGTTGCGGAAATCCTCGAAACTCTGCAGCGAGTTCTTCTCGGCCTGAATATCCTCTTCAGTGACGGTCTCGTCGCCGGTCGCCGCGCGGATCTCGTTTTGGGTCGGTTCGATCGGCGCAAAGGCCGAGATGTTGCCGCTCCCCATCGGAAACCATTTCACCTTTTCGATCGCGGCGTATAGCTGGGCCTTGTTGGACGTGAACTGCTGGAGCGCGCCGATACCGGCGCTCGTGCGGATGATGGCGACGAGGTCGCCGTCCTGCATCTGTTCGTCGACGTATTTCTTGAGCGCCTCGCGGACGTGATAGACGCTCTCGAACGACAGCGAAAGATCGTCGACGACAAGCGCGATCGCGCGCCTGGTCTGCTCGGGGCGAACGACGGTCGGCGGAACCGGGATCGCGTCCTTGGGATCCTGATTCTTCTTTTCGACCTTTTCGGTAGTTTCGCTGACGCTCGAAACGAACGAGAAGTTCGAGATGTCCTGTTTCTTGCCGTTTTCGTAGATCTCGAACTCATCCGCCCTCAGATCGCGAACGGGCTTGCCTTTCGAATTTGTAACGGAGACGTCGATCTGGACGAGGTTCGTCGTGATCTTGACGACGTCGTTGTCGCTTGGAGCCGGAGTCGGCGTCGGGGTTTGCGATGCGGCGGCCACCGCGCAAATTGCGATGAGGAGAAACGAAACGACGGGCTTGCTCATATCACTCAAGTTCAGCAAAAAAATTCAGATTCGGGAAAGTAGCTGTTATCATATACCCAAATCGGGCCGATTCAAATGCGATTCAGGGCCGTTCCGCGGACAAATCCCCTTGGTATCTTTGCATCGAAAAACCGGAGAATGAGAATGTCAGTTAAGGTTGTGAAAGCGCGTGGTTTGAGCTGGTTCGCCGGCGTGTTTTTGGCGGCGATCGGGTTGTTGGTCGTGCCGTTCTCGGCGAGCTGCCGGTCGATCGGCGTGGATGCCAGCGAGGCGGACGCACTGAAGTCGCTTCGGGATCTGACGCGCGACAACAAATTGCCGCCCGAGTCGATGGTCATCGACATCGAAAACCGCTTTCCGCGAGCCCGCGTCGGGACGCTCGCGCGGCTTCTCAGGGCACGGATCAAGTTTGAGAACAAGGATTTCGACGGCGCGGTCAAACTTTTGACGACCGATGCCTTCAAGCAACGCACACGGCTCGCGGATTACGCGCTGTGGCTCAAAGGGCGCTCGCTGCAGAGCGCGGGCAATCACGCCGAAGCGATGAAGACCTTCGAGAGTCTCGTCACGGAATATCCGACGTCGCTTCGCGTTCGAGAATCCAAAGTACTCTGGGCGACGTCCGCGATCGCCGCCGGCGAACCGGCGCGTGTGCCGTCGTTTCTCAAAGAACTCAACGATCAGAACAACCCGGCGTCGCTGTTGGCGACTGCTAAAGCCTACGAAGCGGCCGCCGATCAGGCCGGGGCGATCGTCTTTTACAGGCGCGTTTACTTCTTCGGAGCGGGAAGCGATGAATCCAAGGAAGCGGAGGCAAAATTGACTTCGCTCGGTCAGACATTGGCGCCGCAGAATGTCGACGAGGCGGCGACACGGGCGGAAAAACTGTTCAGGGCCGAGCAATGGGCCGACGCGGACGTCGCGTACGCGAACCTGATGCAGAGCTATTCATCGTCGGTGACGCCCGCGGTGAATCTGAAACGGATGATCACCCTCGCGAACGTCAAGAAGATGCCCGACGCGGCGATCGCGTTCGGCATGATCCCGTCGAATGCGAAGGAGAAGGAAGAGGCCTACTACGAGTTTGCGATGGGTTATGCAAAGAGCAAACTCTGGCCGAACGCGCGATCGACGGCCGACGAAATGCGCGCAAAGTTTCCGAACGGGAAAATTGTCGCCAAGACCTTTATCGACCTCGGAATGGCCGCGCGCGACGCGAAAAACAAACTTGAGGAAAGTTACTATCTCCGAACCGCGGTCGCGGCGTATCCGACATACGTCGATGTCGCGAAGGCGCAGTTCGAACTCGCCTGGCTTCAGCACGATTCGAAGAGCTACGAGATGTCGTCGCAGATGTTCACCGAGCATCTGGCGAGATACGTCGACAAGGATTCGACGAACCGCGGCAAGGCCGGATATTGGGCGGCGCGCGATTCGCAGCTTGCCGGAAAACTCGATGCCGCGTGCGCGCTTTACGACGCCGTCGCGTACCGCTACGGATCGAATTGGTACGGTTATCTTGCGGTCCAGCGGCTTTCGGTACTGCGCGCGCAGGGAAGTTGTCAGCGACCGGCGAATTTCCCGGCCGGATCGCTCGTCCCGAAAGCCGTGGCGAACCTGAGGTCGGTCACGGTCGCCGCCGAAACGGCGCGTGACGGTGAACTCGAACGGGCCGAAAAGTCAGACGACCTGAGCGTCGTCGGTCTTTTCGGTTGGGCGATCGACGAACTAAACGAAGCCCGCCGCACGGCGCCGAACTCGCCGAAGATCAATCTTGCGCTCGCTCGTCATTATCGTCTTCGCGGCGAACAGGCGAAGGCGCTGCTCGCACTCGCCAAGAGTTATCCGGATTACGCGCAGATGTTTCCCGAAGAGATGAGCCGCGAGGAATGGGACATTTTCTATCCGCTGACCAACTGGAATGATATCAAGTATTGGGCTTCGCAGCGGCGACTCGATCCGTTTCAGGTCGCCGGCTTCATCCGCCAGGAGACGATCTTCGACGCCCGCGCGCGGTCGTCGGCCAACGCTTACGGACTGATGCAGCTTCTTTTGCCGACGGCGCGGACGATGGTCCGGAAATACAATCCCGAGGTCGGGACTTTGTCGGCCGACATGCTTTATCAGCCGGCGCTCAATATCGAGTTGGGAACGGCGTATCTGCGCGATCAGTTCGACAAATTCGGGCGTGTCGAGTACGTCGCGGTCGCCTACAACGCCGGTCCGGGGCGCGTTCCGCAGTGGAGGAATTCGCTGCCCGCCGAGATCGACGAGTTCGTCGAATCGATCCCGTTCAAGGAAACGAAGGGCTACGTTCAGGGGATCATTCGCAACACGGCGCAATACCGGCGGCTCTATGACGAGAGCGGGAACTTCAAATCGAACGTCGGAACGCGTCCGCTTCGCGGCGAGATCGACTCGAAACCGCGTGATCAGTTTATGGCCGAAAATCCCGAAGTCGCGCTCGACGACAGCCGGGGAGAATGAACCGATTTTGGATTTTGACTGGAGCGCAAGCGCCAACGCATTTGGGATATAGGAATTGGGATTTCGGATATTTCGGATATTGAATTGCCGTCTGCTTTAGAGGCCGTGTCAGAACTTCGATATCGATAATTTTGGGTGGAGCCAAGTTGGCAATTTTCTTTTGAATTGCCGTCTGCTTCAGCTGACGGACTCGGATAAGTTCAGTAATGACGGGCTTTAGCCCTAGGATTCGGCTAAAGCCGAGCTCTTTCATTTTGTCCCGATCCGTTCGTTAAAACGAACGGCAATTCATGAAAGTCCTATGGGAGGCGACTTTTGACACAGCCTCTTTAGCTGACGGATGGCGATAACGTAGGGCTTTGGCCCTGGCGGGATTCCAAAGCCGTTCGTCAAGACGAACGGCAGTTCATTTAGTTGCTTTTCAAAGTAAGTTTAGGGAAGAGCTCACACAGACCAAAAATGAAAGCAACTTCAAAGACCTCAAATTACCTCACAACAAATCGCGTTGGCGGAACCGTGTCGCGCGCCGAGTCATTGTAATAATCGTAAACGACCGACGGCGCCGATTGCGCCTTCATCGCGAATCGCGGCCTGAACTTCAAGACGAACTCCAATGGCGTCGACATAGAGAAGTAAACGACCACGCGGTCCGGCAGAATGTCGAAGCTGCTGATCTTCGATGAATCGCGCAAATTGAGTAGCGTCTGCCGGTCGACGTCCGCTCCCGGCGGCAGCCCGATCTCGGCGATCCCCATTGCGTAACGCGGGGTGGACGGTTTGATCGACACGCTCGCGCCGATCCACTCGCCGATCGAGGCGTCGGTTTTGTCGAAGGCGACCTTCAGATCGAATTCATCCGATTCTTCAGGACGGTCGTTCCAGTCAACGTAATGCGTTGCGGCGACATTGATGAAGATCGGAACATCTGTTTCCGGCATCCGGACCTCGAGCCTGTTTTGCTCGCCGGTCGTCCAGGCAGACGCGTCGAAGAAGATCGGATTTCGAAGTCCCTTGTTTTCCAGCGCAAAGTCACGGATCTTCTTACCGTTGATCCACAGTTCGGCAACCTGCGTGGACTCTTTGTCGGACCGGATATTGAATCCCGCGATCGCGTCGAGCACCGCCACCGTCGTCTGCGTCGAATGCCAGACGCCGTACCGGTCTTTTGCTTTGAGAACGTCGCTAAGCAACCGGCTCGCCAGATCGCGGTCGCCCGAAACTCCCGATGCGAGAAGCGCCTGGATCGCAATTGCCTCGCTCTCCATCCGCGCCGCGTCGCCCCATCCGCCGAATGGAGTGGTCAGATTCTGCCCTGTTGCATCGAAAGCGATTACACGAAGTTTCGCCATCGCCTTCGTGGCGGATTCCGTCTCTTGTCGTTGGCGGGCGACGATCGCGAAGTTCGCGAGCACGAATGGCGACTTGATACTTTCCAGACGGCCCTTCAGATACTCGATCCCTTTTTGCAGCGCCGTCACCTTCGCCGGATCCGTCCCGGCCGTTTCGCTGAGTGCCCGCAGAATGTAGGCGGTCGAGACTTCCTTGTTCGAACGGTTTGAGTTCCAGCTTCCGTCGGAGTTTTGGACGCTGACCAGCCACTTTTCCGCCATCTCGACGCGCTCCTGATCGACATCGATGAATTCGTCGGCATCATTCAGGAATCGGAGGACGTAGGCCGTCAGATCGGCGTCCGGATTCGTTCCGCTCCAGATCCCGAAGCCTGAGTCCGTCTGATAGCTAAGCAACCGCTTGTAGCCGTCACGTAGATTGGCATCGGCCGCGGCTCGGATCGACGGATCGATCGCGGTTCCGAGTTGTTTTTCGATCCGCAGGATGAGCAGGTTCGGATAGGTCGATGACGTAGTCTGTTCGCCGCATCCGTGGGGACGTTCAAGCAAGCCGTCGACCGATTCCGCAATGTGCGAAAAGACGTTCGGGTAGATCTTGACGATCGTCTTTCTCGTGTTCGGGAGGGTATTCGACGGAAAATCGACATCGAGCGCGCCCGTTCCGCTGATCGTATTCGAGAATGTCCTGACGACCTCGGCGCCGTTCGCGCGCACCGTGACCGGTTTTTCGATCGCGTCTCCGTCCTTTTTCGAGACGGCCGTCACGCGTTGCTTGCCATCGACGACGGGTTTCGTCGCGCGGAAGCCGAGCACTGCGTTTTGAGTCGAATTTGATGCGACCTCGATCCGACGGGAGTTGCCGCGGATCGGTTGCGACCAATCGTTCGCCGCAAGTGAAACGTCGACATTTTGGGTTTTTTCCGTGTAGTTCCTGATCGGAACCGGCAGCGAGATCTCGTCGCCTTCAGTCAGGATGCGCGGCGGATCGAGTTCGGCGAAGAACGGCTGGAACGAACGGATCTCCTTTTCGACGACCCCGAAATTGCCCTCCTCGTCGTTTCCGACGACGTACATCTTCCAGGTCGTCAGATTGTCCGCCATCTTGAACCTGTACTCGGCCTTTCCGTCGGGATCCGTAATGAGTTCCGGAACCCAAACGAGCGTCTCGTCGAAACGGTCCCGCACCCGCGGCGTAAACGTCCGTTTTGTTTGCGCGTCCTCGGGTGTTGGTCGAGAGGTTTGCGTTACCGTCGTCGCGACCATTGAACTTGATTGGTCGACCGTCAAGAATCCGGGCGCCTCAACTTCTACCGTCGAGGTGACGGACGCAACATCGAGCATCGGTTCGATCTCAAGCAACGCACCTTCTTCGATCAGAACTCCGAGAATTTCAAGTGTTTGGAATCCACGGTAGGCGATCGTCAACGAGTAAGTGCCGGGCGGCAGATCGCTTAGAAAAAACTCGCCCCGGTCGCCAGAGCTTGAAGTTCGTACCGGATTTCCGGCGGAATCCTTCAGTTCGATGCTTGCACCGGGAATCACCGCACCAAGCGGATCGGCTACGGTTCCGCAGAGGCCTCCAAAATTTGCACGGATCGAGGATTGACGTTGCGCGCGCCGCTCGTTCGACTTGTTCGCGGGCACATCCGATTCGGTTCCTTCGGTAGCACCGGTGAAATCGACAAGCGTGAAATCATCCATATTTCCCGGAATGCCATCCATGCCCGCGCTCTGGATCTTGAATCGGATCAACTGTTTGCGAATGACTTTCAGTTTGCCCGCGCGACGCCGATACAGATCGCCGGTCGTCTTCAGTGTTTGCCGTTCGACGAAATACGGGCGCCCGTAGGGGTCTTGCGATCTCTCAAGAGCATTGCCAAACCGCCTGAGTATGTCCCGCACTTCCGCCTCGCTGTTCGGAAATGCGCCGCGTTGCTTTACGCCCTCTCTGAAACGGTCCGTCAGGCCGGCCTTTGTGACCGCCGTGTAATCAAAACGATGCGTCCAGAGGACGACGTCGTCGATGGCATTCCTTTCCCCGTCCGGCCCGTTGGTTGTTACGGTAAGGATGAAAAAGCCGCGGTCCGTCGTGAATTCGTAACGATAGAGATTGCCCCACGGATCACGCGTCGCATCGGGATCGAAACCCGACCCGCGCATCGCCTCGCGAAGCTGTTCAATGTCCGTTACGTACTGGCCGGTCTTTGAAAGGTAGTCGGCCAGTGCTTTGTCGATCGCCTTTCCGAAAGTGTCGAAGTATGCGTAGGAAGATATGTAAGCCGTGAGATCATCGTTAGTTTCGGTCGCCTTGTCGGGGCCGGCGCTCAAAATTTCGATCTCATAACGGTCACGTCGGGCCGTGATCGTCAGCCGATACGGATTGCCCCAAGGATCACGCATCGATCGAAGATCAATTCCCGCCTCTTCGAGCAGCGACATGAACGGCACCGGGTCGGTCGGCAACTCGCCCGATTTCTTGTACGCATTGTCGATCGCCTGGTGCACGGGACCGGTCTGCTGTTTGAAAAACGATTCGTAGGCGTTGATCAGATCGGACTTTCGGAGTCTTGTCCGAACAAATTCGAGCGGGTGATAAACACGTCCGAGCGCGATCCGGACCGCCGTCGAAAGATCCTCCGATACCGGTTGCTTCGCGTCGATGCCAAAAATCGCCTCGGCAGTCAGATTACCGAACACCGGTCCGCGGCTGACGATTTCGTCCGCAAGATCCGAAAACCGGCGGTTGAGAAAGTTCTCGGCCGGGTTCGACTCAAATTCCGAGAGCGCCCGGTTTTCCACCGCACCGTCAACCACGACGATTCCGAGTGCGGTCTGACGGACATCTCCGTTCGGGCCGTTCGACCGCAAACGAAGTCTCACGTCTTCTCCCGGACGAAATTCTTCTTTTTCCGTCTGCGCTTCGAGCTTCAAATAGGGAAATGCCGGATAAATCACGGGACTTGTCGCCGAGATCAATCCGTCATCGTCATCATCGGTGTAAGCAACGACGGTGACGCGGTTGACGAACTCCTTGCTGTACGGGACGGTGACGCTGAATCGTCCGTTGACGAGCCGGTGAAACGACGAGTGGACGAGTTTGCCCGAACCGAGGATGTCGACGATGACCTCGCCACTCGGTCTGCTCGACTCGACGGTGACATTGATCGGATCACCGGGCGCGTAGATGACCTTATCGGTCGCGACGTTGATCGCCGCAGATGAGCCGAAGTCCAGTTCCTCGTTCAGTCTTCCGGTCTCACCGGCAGAATCCTGGGCGATCAGCAGTACATCGATGTCCGACGTGTCACCTTTTCGATCCACCGTGAACCGACCGGCGCCGTACTTTCCGGTCCGCAAAGAGGCGATTCTCGCGCCGGGCTCGGGCGGAATTCTGTTTCCTGAAGAGTCCCGATCGATCGATTCGAAGACGCCGATCTCGCATTCAGCCGGAGTGCCGTCCGCGTAAAATGCCGAAACAAAATATTCCTGCGGCAACATCGGACTCCGAATGGTATTGAAATTGATCAGATAGAGGTTGATGCGATTCCGGGTGATACGGATCTTCAATGTGCGAGATTCGCTCCGACCCGTTGTCGGATCGGTGACGGTCGCGACGAATCTCAGATCGTCGAATTGCAGATTTCGCCAAATCAGTTTGGCGCCATGACCTGACAGATCCAGATCGGACGTAAAACGGCCGTCCGCATCCGTCGTGCCTTCGATGTGTGGCCGGACGTCGCTTCCAACCTCTTCGACGCTCACCTTTGCAAAGGCGAGCGGTTTGCCGAAAAGATACTTCGCGTTGACTTCGATCCGCGCACTGGTTTCGTCGGGCAGGTAATACGCCTTGTCCGATCGAACGTCGACCCCAAAGTTTGGAAGATCGTACCGGCTGATCTTAAAACGGGCGGTTCGCCGTTGATTGCCGTCGTCGGCCACGATCGAGTAAATTCCGAGGCGCGCAGATTCGGGAATCTTCCACGAAACCGAGGCGATCCCGAATCGCGAGGTTTCAACTTGAGTCGAATAGACGGTCTCGTCTTCGTAGTCACTTTTGATGCGCAGTTCCACCCTCGTTTTCGCAATCGGTTTCGAGCGAAAGTCGACGAGGTTGATTCGGGCATTGACCGTTTGGCCGGGTTGATAGATCGGCTTGTCCGTCGCGATCAAAGTCGAACGTGAGTCGGATCGCTCGATTCGGCTCCAGGCCGTTCGCATAAAAGCGCTTTTCACGCCCGTCACAGTCACGCCGGTCCAGTTCGTCGAATTGGCGGGGATAGTGATCGCGACAAATCCACGCTGATCCGTCCGCAAAGTCGCCGTATCGGCAGAGGACACGTTGCCTTCGTTCGCGGTGACCGCGACTCCTTCAACCGGCGCGAGCGTCCGCGAATCAAATGCGTAAACATTCACGATCAGTGGTTTTCCGGGCCATTCGGGCGAAACCCAGACGCGGAGATCGAAAAGCTCGGTCGCGATCTCGGAGATCGAAATCAGCCCGCTCGCGATCGACTTTCCATCCGATTGCCGCGCGATCTCGTATTTCAAACGAGACCAGGCGAAAAGCGGGTCCGGCTTGCCGTTCAAGGTCATTGGAACCGACAGCATTTGGGCGCCGTTCGTGATGCGCGAGTCTATCTCGGAAACGGCATACGTCTCGTTTTTTGAGTTCAGAATCTCAACTTTTATTCGAACGTCGACGGCTTGGTCGGGGTTGTCAACTGCGAATCTGATCTCGGCCTTTCCGTCTTCGAAAATCGCCTTCGATTCTTTTTCGAGCACGCGAAGGCCGGTCGTCTGCGGGACGGCGCAGACCGCGGCGAGGATGATCGTGAAGAGTGCAAGTGTGACTTTCAACATAACTTTCGTAAGCTTGCGGTGAATCTTCTCTGTCGAGAAACTGCCTGCGTTTACGACCGGAGCGCGGGCGTCCCGCTTGCCGTAACTGTGCGGCGCGAACGCCTTTCCCTGCAGCGTTGCACCGCGTGCAAGCGGGACGGCCGAGCTCCGATCTCAATCCCAAATTCCATCATCCCGCATCGCAAATGCTTTTGCGTCTGCGACGCATGCAAGCGGGCCGCTTGCGCTCCAGTCGCGATCCGAAATCCGCAATCCCACATCCCAGATCCGAATTCACACATCGCAAATGGCTAGTCGACCCTGAATCTCAACGGCGCGACCGTCGCCTTCGCTTCCTCGTTGTAATAGTCATACAGCACCGACGCCGGTGTCTGCGCGTTGATCCCGTACCGCGGTTTGAACGAGAACGTGAACTTCGTGCCGCCCGGTTTTGCCCAGAGATAGAGTTGCAGACGGTCGGGCATCACCTCGTAACGGCCGATCGACCAGTCGTCGTTTTTCGCTTTCTCGAGCGTCTCGCGCGCGACGTCCGCTCCCGGCGGTATTCCGATCTCGGCGAGCAGCATTCCGTAACCCTTGAACCCGACGCGTTCGGCGTCGACCGTGCAGGTCACCGTTTCGAGGATCTTCGCCTCCGTCTTGTCGCACGAATACTCGAGTTTGATCAGGCGTGAAGCGTTCGCATCGGTGTTCGTACTTGTCGAATCCTTCCACGGAATATAGTGCGAGCGGACGAGACGCGCCATCAGCGCCGCGCCCGTATCGCTTGTGACGGTTACGTTCGCTCCCGCGGCGATCTCTGCCGTCAGATCGATCGTGACCGGCGCGATCTCGTCGGCCGCGACATCGATCGCCTTCACCGTGCGTCCGCCGACCGACACCGTTACCTTCTGCGCGGCTGACTTAGTGAGCGACGCGCGCAGGGCGTCGAGGACGTTGACCGTCGCCTGCGTCGAATACCAGACGCCGTAGCGGTCCTTGTTCTCTAGCAGGAACAGCGTTGCTTTTGAGATGAGATCCTCGTTTGGTCGCGAGTCCGGAGTTGGGAGTCGAGAGTCGGTGGTTTCGACTCGAGAGTCCGGAGTCGAGGGTTCGGAATCGGGACCGATCACTCTTGACTTCTGATTCGGGAGTTCAGAGTCGCCGGTCGCGATTTGTGATTTCGAACTCTCAACACTCGACTCTCGACTTCCGCCCCCCGACTCTTGACTCCTGACTCTAACCAGAAGCTGGACGACCAAAGCCGTCGTTTCGAGCCGGCCGGGCGTTCCCCAGCCGTAGAACGGAGTGTTCGTTTCAAGTTTCCAATAGACGCGGTCGGAGCCTTCGGCGATCGCCATCGAGGCGAGCTTGTCGGCGACGCGTCGCGCGGTTTCGACGTCACCCGAATCGAGCGCCGCGAGCCCGTAATTTGCCAGCGCGTACGGCTCGTCGATCTCGGCATTGCGCGTCTTAAGATACGCGAGCGCCTTCTTCATGGCCTTCTCGGCCGTTGTCTCTTCCGTCTTTTTCGGATCGCGATCACGGAGCGTCATCGCGAGAATCCGAGCGACGTAGGTTGTCAGCATCTTCGTCCGCCGAAGATCCTCCTCCTGTTCCCACGGGTATTTCGTCCCCCAGCTGCCGTCGCCGCGCTGTGCCGCGACCAACGAGTTGCGCGCGCCGTCGATGATCGAACCGTCGACCTCGATCAGTCCTTTCGCATCGGTCAAAAAGCGGAGCGAATACGCCGTCAGCGCGATGTCCGTCTCGCTCTTTCCTCCCCAATAACTGAAACCGCCGTCGGCCGATTGATATCCGATGAGACGGTCGTAGCCGCGCTGAAGATTGCGCAAAGCTTGGGCCCGAAGCTGTGTTCGCTTCTCGGCGGGTTTGTCTCCGACGACCTTGAGGATCATCAGGTTCGGATAGGTTGAGGAGATAGTCTGCTCCGCGCAACCGTACGGACGCCGAAGCAGTCCTTCGATCGATTCCTCGACGTGCGACAGGAGGTTCGGATAAATGACAAGCTCGGCTTTCGAAGTTCCCGGCAAGGCGATCGCGGGGAAGTCGAGCGGGAATTCGGACGTCGCCGAGAACACCCGCGAATCGGTCCGCGTGATCTCTTCTCCATCGGGCCGCACGGTAACGGGTTTCTCGATCGCATCCGAATCGGTGTTCGCGAGCGCTGTCACGCGCTGCCGGCCGTCGTCGACGGCGCTCTCGGTCCTGAACCCGAAAACGGCGTTTGAAGACGAGTTCGTCGCGACGTCGATCAGGCGCCGGCTTCCGTTGAACGGAGTCGTCCATGCAGTTGCATCGGCACCCGGATCAATGAACGAGAACCAATCCGCGCGATCCATGCGAACCTCGACGCGCTGTGCCTGCGGCGTGTAGTTCCGGACCTGAACCGGAAGATGGATCTCGTCGCCGACAGTCAGGAACTTGGGCGGATCGAGATCGGCGAAGAACGGCTGAAACGCTTTGACGCTCGTTTCCGCGAAGCCGATGCGCCCCTGTTTGTCCGACGCGACGGCATAGATCTTCCAAGTCGTGATGTTGTCCGCGAGACGGTATTTGATCGCCGCCTTGCCTTCCTTCGTCGTGACGATCTCGGGAATGAAGAGCAGCGTTTCGGGGAAGTAGTCGCGGAGACGCGGCGTTTTTCGCGGAGTTTCGGTCTCCTCGCGCCCGCCACCGCCGCCGCCACCGCTTCGGGTGACGACATTCACCGAGTTCAGAGATCCGGTCCTGAAACTCGTGACTTTCTGACCGTCCACAATGACGTAATTTTCCGACGCCGACCTGCTGCCGTTGATAACTCCGCCTGAGATCACTTGGGCGATCGCTCCAGGCGCGGTCTTCAGCAGGGAAACGACGCCCGTTCCCTGCGGCAATGTCGCTATTTGCATAGCAACCTGGGTCTCGGTAACGTCGACCGTGACTTCTGCCGCTACGTTTACAACCTCGCTGACAGTTCCGACCTCGAGCGCCATGTTGACCTCGAGGATCTGCTCGCTCGCAAGCCTGGCGGAATTAACGACCATTACCTTGAACCCGGCAAGACTAAACCGGATAGCGTAGGTTCCGGGCGGAAGACCGGTGAGCAAGTAGGCTCCCTGCGCGTCAGACTTGGTGTTGTATTCGAAGCCGGTCGCCGTGTTCTTCGCCATCACCTCGGCATTTGGCACAACGGCCTTGTTGACATCGGTCACGACACCAAACATCGCGCCGTTGCCGTTTGCTAGAACGGCGCGCGGAATGACGAGTTTCGGCTTCGCGGATTCGATCGTCTTCTCGGCAGTGACACCTGAAAACACCGAGATCTGGACATCGTCCCAGTATTCGTTCTTGACGCCGTTTTCACCGAGGCTCTTGATCGTGAAAACGGCGAGAGTCTGCGTGACCGGCGTGATCTTGATGACGTCCGAAAGTGCTCCGCCCGGTTCAGCGCCCGACTTCTCGATTGCGACCCGGTCGGCGAAACGTTCTTCCGACTTGAATTCGATGTAATAAGGTCGATTCCAGCCGTCGCGAAGCGAATCGAAATCAATCCCGGATGACCCGAGCATCGAACGGAATTCGGCCTCACTTTTGGGAAATGACTTGGTATCGGAGACATGTTTTGAAAGCGCCTCGCTGATACGCTTTTGATCCGCCGCGAAATAGTCGGTCCAGACGCGCCAGACGGAAAAGTCGTCCCATGTTTCCTTTTCCTTTCCGTCCGACGTAATGTCGATCGTCTGATTGCGATAGAAGGCGCCGAATTTCAAGCTGTACGGCCGGTTCCATTTGTCGCGCAACGCATCGAAATTGATCCCGTTCGCGAGCAATACGGTACGAAACGTTTCTTTGTCGGCGATCAGCTTTCCGGTCCGCCTTACATATTCCGCCACGGCCGAGTTGATCCTGCTGCCGGTCTCCGTGAAGTATGCGAATCGCTCGTTGCGAACCGTAAAATCGTCCGCGTCGCCGGCCTTCTTGTTCGGTCCGGACGATCTGATCTCAACTAAATCTTGATCGTTGTTCGTCGAGAAGGACACCGTGTACGGCATTCCCCAGGGATCGCGCAGCGAGTCAAAATCGATGCCGCCCCAAGCGAGTATAAGACGCAATGATCGATCGTCGGTCGGATATCTGAAATTCGTATTGAACCGGTCCCGCAGTACTTTCCCGACCGGATCAAACTGCGCGCGGAGTTGTTTGTCGAATTTGTTAGCGGGCGTTCCGACATAGCTTTCGCTCGCGTCAAACTCGACCGAGTAGTCGGCAAATCGCATTTCCGCGTTTAGCTGCTTTTCGGCCGTCACGTCTCCGCCCGCGACGTCCGTCAACTCTTCGACCAACGATCGCAGGTCACCGAACACATCGGGAACGGTGCTGAAGTTCGAGTCCGTCCGTGCACGCTCTTCGACCGCCTGATCGAGGACCACGAGTCCGAGCGCTGACTCAGCCGGCTTGTTGTTCGGTCCGGTGACGCTGAGATCGAGCCGCGCGTCATCGTTCGGACGATACTCGGGCTTTTCGGACTTGGCGTTCACCTCGAGCCGCCTCGGCTCGGGAAAAACAATGCGCCGCGTGCTCTGAATTACATCGCCGTCATCTTCCGTGTACGCCGATACGCGAAGGTATCCTTTGAACTTAGGTTGATACGGAATGATCAGTGCCGCCCGCCCTTTAACGGTCTTGAGGCGTTTCGCCACGAGCGCCGAGGCGTCCTTCAGTACGCTGACAAATATGGTTTCGGAGGCATCGGTCGATTCGATCTCGAGCCGGACGGGATCGCCGGGCTTGTAAAGTGTTTTGTCGGTCGATACGCGGACGAGCTTTTGGTCATCGTCGACGTCGAGCTGATGTTCGGCGGCTCCCTTGCGATCGCCGTCGCGCGCCGTGAATTTCAGTTTCAGGTCGTTGCTGTAATCGCCATCCTCCCGGGGCGGGATCTTGAAAACGAGCTTCGCGTTTCCGTCCGCGTTGGTTTTGGCGCTCCCGATTATTACGTCCGCCGATTCGTCTTCATAGCGACCGGCGAGTTCAACGTCGCACGCGATCGGCTTTCCGTCCGCCGTCGAGGTCGAGACATAAACAACGACCGGCATTTTCGGATTCTGATCGCCGCGCGAAGGGAAGTTGAAGTAGACATGAACCGGATCTTTCGTGATGCGCAGATCGAAGCGCCGCTGCTCGGTGCGGTTCGTCGTCGGATCAGTGAAATATGCCGTGAACCGCAAATCTTGGTACTTGCTTGATTCGTTCTCCTTCAGCGTGTCGTGTTCTTTACCGAGGTCGATCTTTGCCTTGTATTTTCCGTCCGAGTCGGTCGTTCCCGTGTATGTCGCTTCTTCCTCGACATCCCACTTCTGTTCTTTGAAATTCCATTGGCGACTGCTTTCACGGATGACCTTGACGGTGCCCGCAGTGACCGGTTTCCCGAAAAGATAGGTGGCGCTGATCGTCACTTCGGCTTCGCGCTGGTCCGGAAGATAGAAGTCGCGATCTGATTTGGTCTCGACGATGAAGTTGGGCAATTCGTAACGGGTCACCCGAAAGCTCTCAGAGTCGTTGAGGTGCAGGTCCTCGTCGTCGGAATCGACCTTGATCCGGTACGTG
>JAKOSS010000016.1 GCA_029777145.1 Acidobacteriota bacterium
GATCCGCGCGTTGCGGGACGCCGGACTCGAGGTCCCGCGCGACGTTTCGGTTCTTGGTTTCGACGACATTTACGCCGCGGAATTCCATAATCCCGCGCTCACGACGATTCGTCAGCCGCTCTTCAAGATGGGCGAGATCGCCGGCGACACGCTCCTGAAACTGATCTCGAAAGCAAAGAGCGTCGACGATATCACGTCGCCGGTTACGGTCGAGCCGGAGATAATCATTCGCGCCTCGACCGGTGACGCCCGTTCCGTGCTATAGAGATCGATACAAATTGGTCTTACCAATTTGATGGGTTTTGCCCGCGAATCACGCGAAAAGACGCGAAAAAATCAATTCTACCCGGATCACCCGTCGAAACGGCAGTTTTAGCCGCGGATCAACGCAGAGATTCGCGGATCTTCTTGCTTCCTTATCCGCACAATTCGCGTCACCGGCGGCTAATTCGCTCCGAGGCTTAGGTGTGGATGTTGCAGACCTATGGTCAGCGGAAATTCGCGTTCATTGGCGAAGATTCGCGGGCTGAAACGGGCCTATTTCAAATACAACTCGGCGAAAACCGGAAGGTGGTCCGACGGGTAACGAAGATCCTTCGAATCGCTGAGGATCGCGTATTTCTTCACCTCGAATCGCTTGGAATTGTCGATGAAGATGTAATCGATGAGCTTGGTTACGGGTTCGTTGAACTTGAAGCCGTTGAATGTTCCCGACGGCCCGAAGGGCTTTTCGGCAGAAACGTCGCGGGTGTCCGTCAACGCCGCCTTGAGGATCTTGATCGGTTCCGAATCTGGCTCGGAATTGAGATCGCCGGTGAAGATCACCGGATAATTCTTCGAATTGAGCGACTTGATGCGCGCCAGGATCAACTCGACGCCGTTCTTCCGCGCGGCGACGCCGATGTGATCGAGATGGGTGTTGAATGCCCAGAACGTCCTTTTCGACCGCAAGTCCCTGAAAAGTCCGTACGAGCAGACGCGGTTGTAGGCCGCGTCCCAACCCTTTGAGATCTTGTCCGGTGTTTCCGACAGCCAAAACGTGCCTTCGCGGAGAACCTTGAACCGCGACTTCTTGTAGAAGACCGCCGACGCTTCGCCTTTTCCCTCACCGTCGCGGCCGATCCCGACATGCGCATACTCGGGAAGCAGCGTCGCGAGGTCGTTCATCTGGTTCGGCAATGCTTCCTGCACTCCGAAAATGTCCGCATCGTAAAACCTGATCTGCGACGCGAGGAATTCCTTCCGAAACTTCCAGCCGTTCTCGCCGTCGACCGCGACGTCCAACCGAATGTTGTACGTCATGACCTTTACGGTCTGCGCCCACGACGCGAGTGCCGTGAGCAGTGTGATCAGTATCGCGATCGAGAGCTTCTTCATGACTATTTCATCTGATAAACACGGACCCAATCGACGTACATCATTTGCGGAAACGTGGCGTCGTCGATGCCTTGCTTGCCGCCCCAATCGCCGCCGATCGCGTTGTTGATCTTGAGATGGAACATCTGATCGTACGGCCATTCGGCGTCGGTCTTGTGCTCATTCGCGAACGAATTGTAGATCATCCCGTCGACGAGAAAATCGATCTTCTCGGGCGTCCATTCGACCGAGTAAACATGGTACTCGTTGTACATGTCGGCAAGTTCGGTCGTTTTTCCGCGCTGCGTACCCTTGGTGTGATTGTAGGCGAGCGTGTGAACCGTTGCGTGGACCGTCGTCGGTTCAAATCCGACGTTCTCGACGATGTCGATCTCGCCGCAACGGGGCCAGCCGACCTCGTCCCAGTTCGCGCCGAGCATCCAGAGTGCCGACCACGCACCGCGGCCCTTCGGCAAACGCGCGCGGATCTCGATCTTGCCGTAAAGCCATTCGGCTTTGTCGCGGGTCGTGATGCTGCCGGACGTGTATTCGGTAAATTCGCGGTTCGCCTTGTAGTTCTTCGAATCGGTCGACGTGAAGCCCGGATTCTTGATCGCTTCCTTGCGCGCCTCGATCACGAGATTGCCTTTTTCAACGCGGACATTCTCAGGGCGGTCGGTGTAATACTGCTTCTCGCGATTTCGGATGTAGCCCTTCTCGTAGCTCCACTTTGCGGGATCGGGCTGGCCGTCTTTGTCGAACTCGTCCGACCATACAAGTTTGTAGCTGCGGTCGCCGCCCTTCTTTTTGTAGTAATCCTGAAGGACATAGAACGCACGTTTGCGATTGCCGTCGTCAGAGAACAGACCTTTGCGGTTGAATCCGTCCTGGATCTCGGCGAGCATGCGCCGCGGCGAGCGGAAATCCTTGAGGATCCACGGGCTCATGCCGCTGATATTCGGGATCTTGTCGATCATCTTCAGATTCTGGACGTAAAGATATTCCTGATAATCCTCGGTCCAGCGCTCGTTATTTTCCCCGCGCAGACCGGATTTCGCGCCGCCGCCGAATTCGGAGACGATCACCGGTTTGTTGTAGGGAATGGACCATTTGATCGACTCGGCATTCTCGAGATTGCCGCCGTACCAGCCGAGATACTGGTTAAACGACACGATGTCGAGCTTTGCTCCGATCGGATCGTCCACCGTATCGGCGCCGTTCTTCGTGCCGTGGAGAAGTGCCGCGCTGACGAGTCGCGTTCCGTCCATTGTGCGGGCGTGAGTCGCGAGGTCACCGATGAACTTGTTGCGCGCTTCGGAAACCGGCGTTTCGTTCGCCATCGACCAGATCACGACCGACGCGCGGTTGCGGTCACGCCTGATCGTCTCGGTCAGTTGCCGTTCGGCTTTCGCATAAACGTCCCGGCTGGTGAAATCGATCGTCCAATACACGGGAATCTCTTCCCAGACGAGCAGGCCCATTTCGTCCGCCAGCCGAATCATATGCTCGTTGTGCGGATAGTGCGCGAGTCGGACGAAGTTGCAGCCGAGGTCGCGCGCCCAGTTCAGGAGCTGCGCATCGTCGGTGCGAGACGCCGCCCGACCGCCCTTTGAATTCTCTTCATGGATCGAGATCCCGCGCAAGAAGATCGGCGCGCCGTTCAGCAGGATCTGCGTGCCTTTGACCTCGATGGTTCTGAATCCGATATTGTCCTCGATCTTCTGCAGTTTGGTTGCGATCAGCACGCGGTAAAGCTTCGGATTCTCAGGCGACCAATACTGAAGATTCCGCGCCGGAATCTCGAACTCCGCGCGTCCCGCGCCTGAAGCCTTCAATTTCTTTACAACATTCAGTTCGGGAATCGTGAGTTCGATCTCTTCGCCCGCGGCCGCGCCGGCGAGCTGGACGAAACCGGCGATCGTCCGGTTGTCGCCCTTTTTGAGCCCGACCGAGTAGTCGTCGACGAAGGTCGTCGGCTCGTCGATCAGGAAAACGTCGCGCGTGATCCCTCCGAAGTTCCACCAGTCGGTGTTGAGCGTCGGAACGCCGTCCGCACGGCGTTTGTTATCGACCTTGACGACGACGAAGTTGTCCTTCGGCTTCACCAGATTCGTGATCTCAAATCCGAAGGGCGTGAATCCGCCTTCGTGGACGCCGAGCTTCGTGCCGTTGAAATAGACCTCGGCGATGTAATTGACGGCGCCGAAATGGGCGAACAGCCGTCGGTTCTCCTTGAGGGCGTAGTCGAACGACTTCTTGAACCAAACCGTGCCTTCGTAATAGAAAAGCTTCTCGTCTTGGGAGTTCCAGTCGCCGGGAATCTGCATCTTCGGCGACTTGTCGAAGTCGTACTCGATCAGTTCCTGCTTGTTCTGCGGATGATAATTCTTGAAGAATGCTGAATTCGACGGATTCTTCTGCTGATCGAACGGCTCCATCCGGAAATTGTAGTAACCGTTCTCGTAAGGATCGACGATGTAATTCCATGCGCCGTTCAACGACGTCTTTTGTCTTCCGGAGATATTGTTGAGCGGCGCCTGCGCCGTCGCGAAAGACTCCGCAGCCAACAACACAATCAACAGGCAAATCGTTTTGCTAATAAGGTAGAACAACTTCTTCATCACTTTCTCACTCATCCGGTTTTTCGGGTTCAAGGATTCAGAGCCGTTCGGTCGAACGACACGAGGATTCTATTACAGTCGCATGCGGTTGTCGAAATGAA
>JAKOSS010000167.1 GCA_029777145.1 Acidobacteriota bacterium
GCTCGAATCGATGTGGCGCAACCACAAGAACGCGAAGATCGCGAAATCGTACGTCGAGGTTTACGAAACGCTGGTCGAGGCGGGCTATCGCGTGTACGAGATCCCGATGGAAAAGGAATGCCTGACGCATGTCTCGGACGCACGAAAAGGCAAGAACATGTTCGCGCTCGGAATTCTGTGCAGCGTTTATTCGCTCGATCCGGCGATCGGACGCGATCAGGTTCGCCTGACCTTCGCAAAAAAATCCGAGGAGATCATCAAGAAGAACATCGATCTGCTCGAAGCGGGATTCGAATGGGCCGAGGCGAACCTCGATTTCCGCTACGAGATCCCGGCCGAACGCGCGACCGAACCGCAGATCGTCGTCAACGGCAACACGGCACTGGCGCTCGGCGTGCTCGCCTCGGGAATGGAGATCTGCGCGATGTACCCGATCACGCCCGCCACTTCCGCCTCGCATTATCTGAGCGACGCATTCGAAAAGGTCGGCGGAGTGGTGCATCAGGCTGAGGACGAGATCGCCGCCTGCGCGTTCGCGATCGGCGCTTCGTATGCCGGTAAATGCACGGTCACGATCACTTCGGGCCCAGGCTATTCGCTCAAACAGGAAGCGATCGGACTCGCCGTGATGGGCGAAGTCCCGCTCGTCGTCGTCAACGTCATGCGCGGCGGACCGAGCACCGGCCAACCGACGAAGACCGAACAGGGCGACCTGATGACGACGATCTTCGGAAGCCACGGCGACGCGCCGAAGGTTGTTATCGCGCCGGGAACTATCGAGGATTGCTTCTATTCCGTGATCACCGCGCGGAAGATCGCGGAAACATTCAATATGGTCGTCGTCATCCTGTCGGACGCGAACCTTGCGACATCTCAGACGCCGTTCCCGCGCCCGAAATTCGAGGAATCATGGCTCGCGCCGCCGATCGATCAAAGCGCGCTTCCCGCCGGAGCGAAACCGTACGACTGGGATCCGGTCACCGGACTCGCGCGGAGGTTCATTCCCGGCCAGCCCGGCGGAATGCACACGCTGACCGGTTTGGCGCACGACGTCAACAGCCACGTCGCGTACGATGCCGAGATCAACCAGCAAGGCATGCGCGCACGGAGCCTGAAGCTCGCCGCGCTGCAGAGGTCATTGGTTCCGCCGGTCGTGTTCGGTGAAGCCACGGGCGATCTGCTCGTCATCTGCTGGGGCAGCACGAAAGGTGCGATCGAAGAGGCGGTTCGCGAACTTCAGGAAGAAGGACGCAAGGTTTCGTCGCTTCATCTGACGTTCCTAAATCCGCTCCCGCCGGGGATCAAGGAGATCCTGCGCGGATTCAAACAGGTCATCACGATCGAGAACAACTGGAGCGACTCGCTTGACGACGAGATCATCGACGAAACGAACCGCCGCTATTCGGCGCTCGCGATGCTCCTGCGTTCGCGCTATCTCGTCGACATCGATTGCTGGAGCGAGTGCCGCGGAACGCCGCTCAAACCGACCACCGTCCGCAACGTTCTTTTGGAGAAACTGAAATGACAGCCGCAACCGAACAAGTGACAGTAAATGAGTGTCTGCTCAA
>JAKOSS010000168.1 GCA_029777145.1 Acidobacteriota bacterium
CCGCGGAGCGTCGAAGCGTTCGTTCTCCGGTTGCGGAGATCCTTGTAGCTCAGCGCCTGGAACTGCTCATTGTAGGCGTCGGCGTAGTATGTCCAGTAGATATGAAACCCGTAAACGGTGAACGCAAGGCAGATGAAGACCAGTTGCCAGACGCGAAGGCTGCGGTTCGCCAAGGTCGAGGTCAGCCGTTTCTTGACGTCCGTGTCGAGATTGATCTCGAACGGAAGTTTCGGGATGTTGAAATTCCCCCAAAACGACATGATCAGGAACACGACGAGGACGGCGATCCCGATCAGATACACAATGCTCAGACCGGCCGGCGTGCGTTCCAGCACCTGGCCGCCGAACAGATTCTCAGGCTTCAGTTTATCGAGTTGGATCAGGAGCAGCAGAAACGTCATTTTTCGTCAAAATTGAGAACGATCCGATCAGCCGTCGGCTCGGCAACTTCCTCGGCGCCGGACGTTTGGACCTCGTTCGCCGGTTTCGGTTCAAGGTCGGCACCGATCGCCGGGGCGGTCGGCGGCGGAGCGGTGTCGGCATTCGATTCCGCGGGCGCGGGCCGCGGAACAGGCGCGTCGCCGATCGGCTTTATGATGATCTCCTCGGCCTTGATGTTGAGCACCTCGGTCGCCGCCGACGGCATCGCCTCCGGCACCGGCTCGGGTGTCGGCTCCGGCTCGGGTTCGGGCTCGTCCGTCGATTCAAAACGGACGTCGATCGTCCCGAACTTGATGGCGCCGTCCGCGCCGGCCTCAACTGCCTTACCGTAAGCAATACGGCTTCCGCCGACGAATGTTCCGTTTGTCGAGCCGGTGTCGGCGACCGCCAGATTGCCGGCGGCATTGATCACCAGCGAAGCATGCATCTTGGAAACGCTGGCATCGTCGATCACGAGATCGTTCTCAGGACCGCGGCCGACGCTGAGCCGGCGTTGGGCCGCAAATTCAAGCTCAATGATGCGCGTCTTCCCTTTTACCGTCAGCGTCGCCGAAAAATGGCGCGGCCTCGGTTCCGGGGCCGTTTCATCCGCCATTTCGGGCACGTAGTCGCCGACGCGGACCTGCGGAACGGTAACGTTGACCGCCACTTCGTGTTCCTCGTCGTCGAACTTGTCGAAGCTCACAAGGAGCTTGACGCCGTCGGTGAAGTAATCCGGTTTGACCTCGAGCCTGATCGGCGCATAGGTGTGATAGCGGCAATCGTTGATGTGGTCGATGACAGCGATCTTGAGTTCGTTCTCGAGCCGATGCAGCGCATCGTCGGAATCTGTCGAAAACTTATCCCACTGCATTTTCAGCTTGATGTTGTGCGGCACGAATTTGCCGTCGCGGACCTCGTGATCGAGGAGTTTCTTCAGTTTCTCGATGAGCTCCGAGGTGGCCAGACTGCTCGACGGACGATAGCCGCGGCCCGTGAGGCGGTCAAACGCGTCCCCGACCTTTGTCAGGACGCCCCGCATCAGCCAGTCGGTGGAGAACTTTTTACCGGTGTTCGATTCTTGTTCGGCCATTCTTCGGAATGCAGCGCTCAATTCAGCTTGCGCTAATTCTATCCGAAATGCCTTTGAATCCGAAGTTTACGGACCGACGAGATGCCGGTTTTTTTCTGAATGCAAAACTTTTTCTGGAAATGTACAACATTGTTGATTTCTGAAAGATATATCAATGTGACGAATTTTCGATCACATAATCGTTCAAATTGACCGCCTCACAATTCGTTTTCCTCGTGTGGTACCCAAGAAAGGGTCGGAGTCGCTATATGTCAAGAGGTTATTCAGTGGTCGAACTATTGGTCGTTCTGGCCTTGGTCGGGATCCTGAGCACGGCGTCGCTTTTCTATCTCTACGGTCACCGCCGGATGTATCGGCCGGACGAACAGGCGATGCGGATCGTCGACGCGCTGCAGGAAGCCCGTCAGCGATCGCTGACGCAACGCGAAACGATCCGTGTCGAGATCGACCTCACCGACCGGCTTGTCAGACTGATCGACGAGAATTCGCCGACAACGGCCGAGGACGATCAGGTCATTCGCTCGTCGGTATTGTACCCCGCTTCGGAGGTCAGAACCGGCGAGCGTCCGCCCGACATCGCGACGAGCCCCGAGGAATCGATGCCGGTTCCGGTCGCTGACTTCCGCCCGAGTATCTATCCTTCGAGCGCCACGCACACGGTCTGTACGCTTAGGTTCCTACGCAACGGCACGGTCGTGAATCAGGGTTCAGACGCGATCGGGACGAACGCGACCGCGATCGGCGCAACCGTGTTTTTGTGGACTCCCAAGCAGCAAGCCGAGAACGAAACCGAGATCGCGCGGGCGATCACGATCATCGGCGCGACCGGCGCCATCCGCGCCTGGGAATATGACCGTAGTCTTTCGACGACGAACAAGTGGAAGGATTCCCGGAGATCGGGATCGTACGGCGGCCAGGGCGGCAACTGAGGTGCAACGCATGAGATCGCGCTCGAATCAAGACGGATTTTCGTACATCGATGTGATGATCGCGCTGGTCATCCTTTTCGTCGGCCTGCTCGCGTCGGTCGCGGCGCTGTCGGCAAATCTTCTCAGGTCCTACGAAAGCGAGAAACAGGTCATTGCCAAGCAGATCGCCTTGTCGACCATCGAATCGATATTTTCCGCCCGTGACCTGGCCCGGAGCGACGGTCTGAGCGGATGGGACGCCATCGGAAACGTCGGCAGCAACCCGGTCGACGGAGTGCCGCAGGGAATCTTCATGACCGGGTTCAATCCGGTTCGCGAAGACATGGGCTCCGACGGGCTCGCCGGCACGGCCGACGACGCCTGCTCCGGGAACCAGCCGTGCAACGTGCCCGGCCATCCGCTCAATGACAGCCCGCTGGTTTCGGGTTTCCGGCGCGAAGTCGTTATCACGGACGTTCCGGATCCCGAGCGGCCTTCTCCGCCCCACACGATCTCGCGACGTCGGATCGACGTCCGCGTGCGGTACCAGATCAATCAGCTCGAACGCGAGCAGGTCGTTTCGACGATCATCACGAACTACCAGGAGTAAAGACATGCGTTTATCGGCTCAGCGCGGGTTCTCAATCATTGAGGTGATGGTTTCGATGGTGATCTTTCTGATCGTCGTCGGCTCGGTATATGGACTCTTCCAGATCGGCCTGATCGACCGAAACCGCGCCAGCCGCCGTTCCGACGTCCTGAAGAATGCGCGATCGGCAATGCACATCATCGGCCGCGACGCGCTCAACGCCGGACTCAGCTACAACCGCAACGGCGCGATCGTTCCCGACGACTTCGTCGCCTCGAAGCTCGGGACCCACGCCGATTCCGACACCGACCGCGACGTCCTGCCGGCGGTTTTCGGAGGCAACGACATCTACGCGAACATCCTGTCTGATGATCCGAACCGTCGGACCGACGTCCTTTCGTTCGCCTATCGCGACACGCCGTTCAACGACTCGAACACGATCTCGCTGACGAACGCCGCCGCGGCTCCCGGAGCGGCGTCGACGGTCAGGCTCCAAACCCAGTCGAACAACGCGCGCAATGCGGCACGGAACGATCTCTATCTGGTCGAGTCCGACAGTTCGCAGGTGGCGGTTGTCGCCACCGGACGTCCGTCAACGAACGAGATCGACATTGCTCCCGGCGACTCGCTCGGATTGAACCAGCCGCTGGACGGCGTCGGATCCGGCGTCAGCCTGCTCCGTAAATGCACGAGCGTGATCACGGAAAACTGCACGTCGTATGTGGCATCGGTCAAACGGTTCATCTGGGTCGCTTACAAGGTCCGCGGCGACGGAACGTTGCTCCGGGTCCTTTACGGCAACAACACCGGAGCGACCGACGCCGAGCAGATCCGGGAAATGCCGATCGCGTACAACGTCTCCGACTTTCAGGTTAAGTACGTACTCGAAGACGGCACTGTCCTTGACGATCCGGCGGCCGGAGCCGACGGCGTTTCCGGAACCGACGACGACGTCCCGGCGGCGTTCAATCTCGTCAGGCAGATAAATATCCGCATCACGGTCGAGGCCAACGCCGACGACGAACAGCTCGGCCGTCCGGAATCGGTGACGCTGACGGCTAATTTCAGCACCCGAAACATGCAGTATGACGCCGGTTGATCAATCGGAAAGCAAAGGAGTAGCGATGAGAATTGGTTGGAAGTCTGACGAAAAAGGTTCGGCGATGGTGATCGCCCTGCTCATACTGACACTCGTTTCCGCGTTTGTCGCGCTCGCCGTGACGCGAACGACAAACGAAACGATCGCGGTCTCGAACGATGCGGCCGAATCGAAGTCGTTCGCCGCGGCGCAAGGCAGTCTCGAGGTCATGACCCGAAATTTCGACAAGATCTTCGACATCAAGCTTTCGCCGTCGCAGAACGATCTTGACCACGTCGCGGGGTTGACGCCGCCGGGGTTTGACGAGACCTATGATTTCGAACAGACGATCCGCCAAACGCGCGCGACCGAGACCGTCGTCATGACCGGCAATCTTCTGCAAGGGCTCAACGCCCTGCGCGACGAGTGGCTCATCCAGTCGACGGCGACCGAAAAGGCAACCGGCGTCCAGGTCGCGCTCCAGCGCAAGTTCTACAACAACCGCGTGCCGATGTTTCAATTCGGCATCTTTTATGACGACGACCTCGAATTCCATCCCGGGCCGAGATTTGATTTCGGCGGCCGCGTTCACTCGAACGGCAATTTGTTTCTGATGGCTGACACCGGACTTTATTTTTCGTCGCGAGTTTCGGCCGTCGGGCAGGTCGTTTCCGATATCGCACGGAACGGCCACTCATGGTCAAATTGGGGCGAAAATGTCTGGATCAAGAATGGCTCGGGATCGTACGTCAAATTGACGCACACGATGGGCAGCGTTCTTTCGAACCCGGCGAACGGATCGCGCGTTTTCTCGAATCCCGACATGCCGGTCGTTTACCGCAATCCGAACTGGGCCTCGTACAAAGCCCTGTTTCAGGGCAATCTGCTGGCCGAACAGCGCCGGCTCGATCTCCCGCTGAAGATCGCCAGCACGATCAACGGTCACGCTCTCGATTACGTCGAACTGATCAAACGCGGCTTCGATGTCGGTGATCTGTACAATGACGGCGTCGGCGTGGTTCCCGTTCCGAGTACGGCGGCCGACACGATCATCACTTCGAAAGAGCGTTATTACAACAAACAGGGCATCAGGATCTCGATCGCCGACAGCAAAGCAAAGCTGCCGGGATGCGCGTCGGGCCTCGGCACAGCGCCGGTTTCGGGTCCGTGCGGCGTGCGCCTGGACGGAGCCGCATCGGGGGATGGCTCCGACCCGGCGTTCGGTGATGCCCGCGGTTATCGCCCGAAGGCGATGGCCGACGGCTATCAGGCGACGCAGCTCAACGGCGAGCGGTTTTACACCAGCGGGCGTGAATCTTGGATCAAGATCGAGCTCGTCGGGCTCAACGCCGCCGACGACACGATCACCTCGACCGACGTCACCGAGGACATCCTGAGCCTCGGCGTGACCGAAGCCGCGCCGACGATCACCGTCAGCGGAGTCACCCGGTTCGGGATTCTCGGCTACGGAAACGCCGATTCGCGCTCCGTCGTCAAGCTTCAGCGTTGGCTGATCCCGGGCGTCGCGCTGAATTCGACCGACACGAATTTCGCGACGGCGTACACGTGGAACGGAACGGCGTACAACGTCGTCGTCGCCGACGAATGCACCAACTCGTCTTACACGACGTGCAACGGCATCGACAACGGTACGTCCGGATCGTTCTCGGGCGACAAGCGCAAATACAACGCGATCGTCGACGATCCCTCGAAATATCGCCGGGTCGTGCCATATCCGATCGAGATGTTCGATACCCGTGAAGGGCTTTACAACGAAGATATCAACACCGGATCGGTTTACGGCACAAACGTTCCCAAGGCCGGCGTCATGAGCATGGTCGACATCGACGTCGCGAACCTCAAGCGGTTTCTCGACGGTGCCTACAACATCTCGATGCCAACTGCCGGAACGAAATTTTCAACAGCGAACGGCCGCGGTCTCGCAAACACCGACGTTCCGGAAGCGAACGGTTGGGTTCTCTACATTTCAGACCGCCGCGGCGACGGCGACTTTGACGGCGAATACGACATGGAGGACGTTTACGGGAACAACGACGGCATTCTTCAGCCTGGCGAGGACGTCAACAACAACGGTGTCCTCGACACGAATTTCTTCAACGAAGCGGTCCGCTACACCGGCTCCGGAACGTCCGATTCGCCGGTCGCGGCGGCCGTGATCGATCATCCTTTTTATCGCCGCGCGGTACGCCTGATCAACGGCCAGCGGCTTCCCGGCCGTTATGACGCCGCGAATTCGCTGAACACGCGCGGATTCACGGTCGCTTCCGAGAACGGCGTGTATGTTCTTGGAAATTACAACGCGACGGGGATCAGTACGGTCGGCTCGCCGACGCCCTCGACGAGCTACAACCCGCAGAATACGGTCGACCATATTCCGGCGTCGATCGTCGCCGACGCGATCGTGATTCTCTCGAACAACTGGTCGGACTCGCGCAGTTTCAGATACCCGTTCGCGCTCAGTTCGCGGACCGCGACCGAGACGACCGTGCGATTCGCCATGCTTGCCGGCGACGCGCGGAGCAGCTACGAGAACAGTCCGAATCAGGGCGGCAGCGATCCGCGGTTGACCGGCGGCGTCCATAATTTCAAGCGGTTTCTTGAGAATTGGTCGGGAGTGAGGTTGAACTATGCGGGATCGCTGATCAATCTTTTCAACTCGCGCAACAATAACGGAGCGTTCAAATGCTGCTCGAAGGTTTACAGTCCGCCGACGAGAAACTGGGTCTTCGACGCGACATTTCTCGATCCGACGCGGCTCCCGCCCGGCACTCCGATGTTTCAAAACATTCAGCTGACCGGGTTCGAGCGCATGAATTAACCCGGATCACGGTTTGAGCGGGCGCAATCGGACGTTGCTGAACTCGGCTGCGATCCGATCGCCCGTATTCGTTCCCATCAGCCCGACGGTTACGGTCTCGGGATACGTATTCGAAACCTTTCCGACCTCGACCCAGTTCTCCTTTCCGGCTTCGCGCCAGAACGCGGTCACGATCTTTCCTTCGCGTCGAAGTCTTAATTCGACCACCGCAGCGGACGTCGGAAACGTCTCGGGCGTCGCGATCCCGTCGTAATTCTCGTCTTCGGCACGATCGAAGCGGATCCCGTTCTCGCCGCCGCCGACGCCGCCGAACCCACGCTCCAGCCGGAGATAATTGTTGTCGTTGCGGAAGATGAGCAGTCCCGCGCCCTGATAATCGGACTTCGGCGAGAATTTGAGCCGGGTTTCGATCTCAAAGTCGCCGGAGACGTTCTTGACCAGCCGCGGCGCCGTCCGGTTCTCGCCGTAAAGATCCTTTCCGGTCGGAATCGTCAGTCTGAAAGCGCCGCCGATCCACTCGAATCCGGAAGGTGCCTCTGTTCCCGGATCGAGTTTCTGCCAGCCTTCCGGCAAACCCTTGGAAAAATCGACCTCGGTCAGGCTCTCGACCCGTTCACCGGTCTTGACGCCGGGAACAGTCGGACTGACGCTCGGCGACGTCCCGGCAACCGGCGCTCGTGACGGCGACTGGACGGCGTTCCCCGTATTCGCCGCCGGCCCGTTGGAGCATGAAATCGTCAGCAGACAAATTACCGCAATAAGAGCAGAGTATTTGAACATAGTTCCTCGATCAGTCTTCAAAACGCGCCTCGACGCGACCATCGACGCGCTTTCCAAGATTGGCGGTGAGCGCCGGATAAGTCTCGTGGACGACCTCGAGTTCCTCAGCTTCGAGAAGCATTTCGGCTTCTCCGATCGCCGTCAGCGAACCTTCGATCTCCATGAACGATCCGAACGGAAGTTCGTCCAGGACAACTTCAACTGAGCGGAATTTCCACGTCCGGCGGCGTTTTTCGTAAACGAGACGCGACTCGAATCCGAGATGCGCGACGATCTGTTCGATCTC
>JAKOSS010000169.1 GCA_029777145.1 Acidobacteriota bacterium
AGATTTCCGCCGGCCGGAACGCGGATCATCTTCTTGCCGGCGACCACCGAGATCTCGAGATCTTTCTCGAAGAGTCCGCCGAGCCGATCACGCAAAAAGAAAATAACCGAAGCCGCCGCGATCAGAAGCACGGCCGTTCCGACCACGAGCGGCCATCGGCGACGCACTTCAGCGACCTCTTTACGCCGTACTGAAACCTGATTCGTCGACATCACTTCAATCATTCTACACGCAACCCTGTAGTCGGGAATAAACGCTCAAAAGACCAGAAATACCAATGATTTATGAGAAAAGCCCACAAACCGGCGCGATAATTTTTTCTCGCCAAAACAAACGAAAACATTGTAAAATAATTGCGGCTTTTCGTTGCGCGAAAGCGCCCCGCCCCGAAATCATAATTGTAAAGCATGTGCGGAATCACCGGGATCGCGTATTCGTCGCGGTCCGCTAAAACAATCAGGCCCGAAGCGCTGCGCCGGATGCGGGACGTGATCGTCCATCGCGGCCCGGACGACGCGGGCGAATACCTCGAGGAAAAGATCGGGCTCGGACACCGGCGATTGTCGATCGTCGACGTCGCGCACGGCGCTCAGCCCATGTTCAACGAGGACGAATCGCTCGTAATTGTTTACAACGGAGAGGTTTACAATCACGCCGATTACCGCGCGGAACTCGAAGCAAAAGGCCATGTTTACAAAACCCACTGCGACACGGAGACGATCCTGCACCTCTACGAGGAGCACGGCGCTGACTGCGTGAATTTCCTTCGGGGAATGTTCGCGTTTGCGATCTGGAACCGACGCGACAAGTCTCTTTTCATCGCCCGCGACCGGTTTGGGATCAAGCCGCTTTATTACGCGCTCGACGACGACGGCAACATTTTTTTCGGATCGGAGATCAAAACCATCCTCGAAGCCGGCGAGATCCGCCCCGAACTCAATTACGCGGCGCTTCCCGATCAGTTTGCGAACCACGGAACGTCGCGCGACGAGACGTTGTACCGCAACGTCAGGCGGCTTTTGCCGGGCCACACGCTGACGTGGCGCGACGGCCGTGTCGAGGTCAACGAATACTGGGATCTCGAATTCGAACCGAAATCCGCTCCGCGGCCTGACGCGGAATTCATCGACGAATGGCGCGAGACGTTCCGCGAATCGGTGCGATTGCGGCTGATGGCCGACGTTCCGCTCGGAATGTTTCTTTCCGGCGGGATCGATTCGTCCGCGATCGCGGCGACGATGGCGACGATGGTCGACGAACCGATCAAGACTTTTTCGGTCGGTTTCGCCGAGCGGGAAGCGAACGAATTCGAGTACGCGCGGATCGTCGCGTCCGCGTTCGGTACCGATCATCACGAGATCACGATCACGCCGGAACAGTTCTTTGAAGAGTTGCCGAATCTCGTCTGGCACGAAGACGAGCCGATCGGATTCATCGCGTCGGTTCCGCTGTACTTCGTTTCAAAGCTCGCGCAGAAGCACGTCAAGGTCGTCCTGACGGGCGAGGGAAGCGACGAGATCCTCGCCGGTTACGCGCGTTACGCGAAGGCGCTCCAGCTG
>JAKOSS010000017.1 GCA_029777145.1 Acidobacteriota bacterium
CGAGTTCGTCAAAATTCCCGTGGTGCTGATGCTCGCCCGTTATTTCGGTGCCCGCAAATCGGGAAGTCTTAAGTTGAAGGAGTTCATGATCGGCGTCGGAATACTGGCGGCACCTGTCGGGTTGATCATGCTCGAACCTGACGCCGGACAGGCGATGACGTATTTTCCGTTGCTGGCAGTGATATTGTTCCTTTCCGGGATCAAGATGCGGTACGTCGTGATCACGATCGTCGCCGGCATCGTTCTCGCGCCTGCCGCTTATTGGGTCGGCGTCAAGACGGGGAAGATCAAAGGTTACCAACAGGAGCGGATCAACGTTATTCTCGATCCGGAGAGCGCCGATCCGCGCGGTTACGCGTACCACACGATCCAGTCGATGATCACCGTCGGCAAGGGAGGACTGACCGGGATCAAAGGCGATACCGAGACGTCGCAGGCGAAATTGAAGTTCCTTCCCGAACCGCACACCGATTTCATCTTCGCGGTGACCGCGGAAAACACGGGGTTCATCGGATGCATCTCACTGCTCCTGGCCTATGCCGTGCTTTTGTCCCGGCTGGTTTCGGGCGCCCGTGAGGCACCCGACAGGTCGGGAATGCTGGTGATCATGGCGATCGCCGGCGGAATGATTTTTCAGATATTCATGAACATCGGCATGGTGCTCGGGTTCCTGCCGGTGATCGGCGTCCCGTTGCCGCTGATGAGCGCGGGACTTTCCGCGATCCTGTCGACGTTCATCGCGATCGGCTTCGTGATCAGCGTCAAGATGAGGAGATTCGTCAATTGAGGTAGGATTTCATGATTCCAAATTCCAAGATTCCAGAGATTTGGTTCTTCATAGCTTGGAATTGGAGGTGGCTTGGAATCTTGAAATCTTGGAATTTGGAATTTGGAATTTAGTGGTCTATGGCTAGAGAAAAGAAGATTGTCGAAAACGAGATCAGATCGGTCGAAGGCAAGAACGGACGGGCTTGGAAAGTCTTTTGGTTCCCGGCGGCGTTGATCCTGGCGCTGGCGGCCGGCGGACTGACCGGCATCCTCGCCGCGTATTACTTGAACAATTCGCGGTATTCGGTTGAGGTTTCCGCGCTCGCGACGTACCGACCGCCGCAAGTGACGACGATCTACGCCGACGACGGCGAGACGGTTCTCGCGGAATTCGCGATCGAAAAGCGAATCCCGATCAAAGATTCGGACATTCCGCAGAACGTCGAGGACGCACTTATCGCGATCGAGGATTACCGTTTCTACAACCACATCGGGATCGATCCTTATCGACTCGCCGGCGCGGTTTTCAAAAACCTCACGACCGGATCGAAGGAGGGCGCTTCGACGATCACGCAGCAGTTGGCGAAGAACCTTTTTCTCTACAAGGACCAGACCTACACCCGAAAGGTCAACGAATGGATGGTCGCGCTTCAGATCGAACGCTTTTACACGAAACGCCAGATCCTTGAGATGTACATGAATTACGTCTTTCTCGGCGCGGGATCGTACGGATTTGAAGCAGGCGCGCGGACGTATTTCGGCAAGTCTCTGAAAGAACTGAATCTGGAGGAAGCGGCACTGCTTGCCGCGATCCCGAAGTCGCCGGAGTATTCGCCGACGCGCAATTCCGCCAAGGCGAAGGAGCGCCGGAACATCGTGCTCGACCAAATGGGCAAATACTTCCCCGAGCGCTACTCGCAGGCACAGATCGACGCCGCGAAAGCAAAGGAAATCGAACTTGCGCCTACTGCCTACTACCAAAATCAGCCGAAATCGACGGCATGGGATTACCCGATCGAGGAAGTCCGAAAATACCTTGAAGACAAATACACAACGCGCGTCGCGCAGGGCGGACTGAAGGTTTACACGACGATCAACGTCGAGGCCCAGAAGCTCGCGACGAAGGCGATCCGCGAAGGGTTGCGCCGTTACGATCGCGGACGCCCATGGCGGTCCGACTACGAGGATATCCTTGTCGATGACGACAAGAATCCGCTGACCGACCAGAAGGAGATCGATCGCAAGCTCAACAATTTCAAACATGCTGACTGGTTCGGCGACGATTACAACGAGGGCGAGTACATCAAGGGCTTGATCACGAAGATCGACAAGTCGCGCGACGAAGCGACGGTCCGGTTCGGCAAGTACAGCACGACGATCACGCGGGCCGACATGGGCCGGGCGGGCAAAGGACCCGCGGCGGAATTCAGACCGGGACTTCTCGCCGAATTCCTCGTGAAGTCAGTCGATAACGACAAACGGACTCTTAAAGTCGAGCTGAACCAGGTTCCGGAGGTTCAGGCCGCGATCGTTTCGATCAATTCGCACACGGGAGAGATCGTGGCGATGGTCGGCGGCTACGACTTCCACACGAACAAATTCAACAACGCGACGCAAGGTTTGCGGCAAACCGGATCCGCCTACAAACCGTTCATCTACACTGCGGCCGTCGAGAACGGGATGACACCCGATTCGACCGTCAGCGGCGCACCGATCAAACGCGGCGGTTGGCAGCCGCACAACTACGACGGATCGCTCAGCCATCCGAACGTGCCGATGAAGATCGCGTTGGCGAAGTCTTACAATTTGGCCGCAGTTCACCTGCTCGAACAGGTCGGGATCCAGACGGGCGCGCAGATGGTCCGGCGATTCGGGATCACCAACCCGATGGCCCCGAGTCTTCCGTCCGCGCTTGGCGCTTCGGAAGCTTCGTTGCTCGAAATGGTCTCGGCCTACTCGTCGTTCCCGAACAAGGGAATCCGAATCCAGCCGCACTTGATCCGCAAAGTTCTCAGCCGCGACGGCAGTTTGCTCGAGCAGTGGGACAACAAATCGTTCAAGGTCACCAGCGAATACGTCGCCCTGACAATGGTCGAAATGATGCGGGGTGTAACCTCTGGCGGCGGAACCGCTCCGGGCGCGAGCGCCGGCGGACAGCCGTTGGCCGGGAAGACCGGAACCGTCAACGATCACACGGACGTCTGGTTCATCGGCTACACGCCGACTTATGCCACGGGTGTGTGGATGGGAAATCCGTTGCGGAAGGAAAGTCTCGGGGCCGGAATGACCGGAGGTCACGGCGCCTTGCCGTACTTCAATGCGTTCATGATCCCGTTCATGAAGGACAAGAAACGCGAGACATTCCCGAACGCGCCGCCAATGCCGTCAGAGATCAAGCGCGAGGCCGAACGTCTGAAGCGCGATCAGCAGGAAATGCTCGAGCGATCGGATCTCGACGCCAAGAAATCGTCGACGACCACGAAGCTCGATAAGACCGGCGAAACAACGACGACGACCGACAGCAACGGAACGAACGATCCGGCGGGCGGCGAACCTTCGAACGATAAACCGATCCGTCCGCAGAACACGCCGCGCGTCGAGAACACGCCGGTGCGGCAGAATCCTCAGCCGACGCCGAAACCGGAAGTTCCCGAAGGCGGCAAACGAAAGGGCAAGAAGGGAGACGGATAGGCAAAGTAAAAAGGCAAAAGGTAAAAGGCGAAAAGCAACCGCTGTGTCGATGCTTTTCGCCTTTTTACTTTCTACTTTGTCCCTTCATCCTTCATCCTTTGAGAAACCGTCCCAGGTAATGCGGCAGCATTTTGCGCCACCAAACCCAGTCGTGCGCGACGTCATGTCCCCAGATCTCCAGAAGATGCGGAATTCCCTTTGAGTGCAGAACGCGCGAAAGATCGCGGCTGCGGTCGGGCGCCTCGTAATTTCCCTGACCGGTGACGATCACGATCGAATCCGCCTGCTGCAAACGCGGCAGATGGAAGTGATCATTCAGACTCTTGAGATACATCATCGGGTTGTTGAAATAGACGTTGTCGTCGTAATGGCTTTCAAGGTAATTGTAGATGTCGTAACTTCCGCTCATCGCGATCGTCCCGCGGAAGAGATCGGAATGCTTGAAGTAGGTGTTCGCGGCGAGATACGCTCCGAGGCTCGCGCCGGTCGTCAACGGACGCGCGTCCTGACCGCATTCGTTGCGGATCAACGGCAGCACTTCTTCGGTGATGTAACGGTCATAGCGCGTGAGCATTTCGACCTTCCAACCCGGATGCGAGTTGCGGTTCAACAGGCTGTACTTGTTGACCGAGTTGATCGAATAGGCGCGGATCAGGCCGTTTTCGATGTACTCTTTGATCGCGTCGATCAAGTAAAATCGTTCGTATTCAAGATAGTCCGCCGCTGCCGTTGGAAACATAAGCAGCGGGTAGCCGGCGTGGCCGTAAGCCACGAGCGCCATGTCCATTCCAAGGTTGTGGCTGAACCACGATGTCGTATCACGTCTCATTAAGATTGCTCCGATAGAATTTTGATAAAAAGTTCAAAACGACGAGGTTATTAAAAAAACCGCTCAAACTCAAGGCGATTGCTTTCCTTGCTTGATCGCCGAAGCGAGTTCGACGGCGATCGGACCAAGTTCTTGATCGTTTTTGAACTCCTCGATCTTCGCTTTCGTTGCGGCAACCGATCCCGGTCCCATGATGGAATCGGAATTCGAGATCAGTTTTGCAACCGAGCTCTTTACGGTCTTTGGCTGCTTTGAAAGCGCTCGGAGAAACGGCTTTGTAGACTTCTGAGCTTCGTCCACAAAGAAGTAGACCAAACCCTCGCCAAACGCCCCGTCAGCCGACGGCGCGGCCTCGAATATCACCGGGAGAAGTTCCGTGTGACCACGGCCCGCGAGCGCAACGATGTTTTCAAGCGCATCGAATCTCGCTGATTTGTCTTTCGATTTCGCACCTTCGAGAAGAAAGTCGATGTTCTCCTTTGCATCGACGTCGAGCGTTGCGAGGTAATACGCGGCCTTCATGCGCAGCTGCCGATCGGCGGTCTCCACGCCAAAGTTCGTATCGCCTTGCCGGATCCCGTTCTTCCGGATCGATTGGACGACCGCGACGACACGATCCTTAGGCAGCTTTTTCAGTTCTTCGAGATTTCCGTCGCCTTCTCCGAGACCGCTCGCGATGAACATCTCGCGGATCGCGTCGTCCGAGGGTTCGGTCTGCGATTCGAGGTTGTTCATCGAACTGTTCTCGATCTGCTCGTTGACGGTCGAGCACGCGGAAGCCGCGAGGAGAAGGGCGAAAATGGTGATCAGTAGTGCCGTTTTCATAGCATTGATCAGTATTCGAAGACGTCAAGAAAGTGCCCGATGATCCGTTCTTCAACCTCGTCCATCGCAACCTCGCGACCGAGAAGCCGTTCCATCGAAGTCACCGGTTCGCCCTCGCAGGCGATGATCCAATTGAAGTAACTGAGATCCGTGTTCACGTTGAGCGCGAATCCGTGCGTCGTGACCCAGCGCTTCAGATGAACGCCGATCGCGGCGATCTTTCCTTCCTTCGTATGAACGCCGGTCAAGCCTTCGATGCGAAACGTCTCGATCCCGTAATCGGACATCGTGCGCATCAGAACTTCTTCGAGATTCCGGACAAAAAGATGGACGTCTTCCTTGTAGGAACTTAGATTGATGATCGGATATCCGACGATCTGTCCGAGCCCGTGATACGTCACTTTTCCGCCGCGGTTGATCTCGAAAACCTCGGCTCCGATCGCCTTCAAAATATCCGGACTCGCCAACACGCCGTTCTCTTTCGCGCGGCGCCCGATCGTGAAAACATGCGGATGCTCGAGCAGGAGAAAATAGTCGCGGACACGCTCCGCGATGACTTCCTTTTCCAGCTTTTCCTGCAAATCAAGCCCGTCCGCATAGCCGATGCGGCCAAGGCGGCGAACTTCGAGAGCCCTTTTCAGCATCATTGATATGATAAAATTTCGGAATCGAAATTACTATCAAACCACAATTATGAACCTGAAGAGCACGCTTGCAATCATCGGAATCATCGCGTCACTGGCGCTTTCGGCATCGGCACAGCGGAAAAAGACAACGACGACGGTCAAGAAACCGGCGGTCACGACGACCAATAATCTCGAGATAAAGCAGAGCGCCGACAAGGTCTCCATGCAGCTCAAGAACGTCACTGCCTTTATTTACAAGCTCGGAGGGATCGCGACCGGGCTTGAGGATGCCGACAAAGATGCGAAGGCGGGCAAACTCTCGCGGGCGGCGATCGACAAGAACATCGAATTCAAAGGCGCGGTCGTACAGAGCATCCGAAACCTGAAGGCGGGATTGGCGGCGCTCGAGATCGAATTCCGAACGAAGGCGTCGATCAAGCCATACTTGGTCCAGATCAACGGTGTCACGGATCTGGCGACCCAGTCGGAAGATCTCGCGCTCGCGGGGCAGTTTACAAATTCGGGGAAGAGTCTGATCCAGGTGGTCGAGAAACTCGCGGATACGCTGGCGGCAATGCCTTGACGGGGAGTCGGGAGTTGGGAGTCGGGCGTCAGGAGTCAGGCGTCAGGAGTCGCGGGTCGCGAGTCGAGAGTCGGGAGTCGGGAGTCGGGCGTCAGGAGTCGGGAGTCAGGAATCAGGAGCCAAGAGTCGCGAGTCAGGAGTCGGGAGTTATCCGCTAGACGTTATCCGTTATCAACTATTCCGGTTCCAGGTAATCCGTGTTGATTCTGTGGTCGTTTGTCGCACGTCGGCAATCGCAAATTGCAATTCGAAAATCGCAAATCTACTGCCTACTGCCTTCTGTCTACCGTCTACTGTCTACTGTCTACTGCCTACTTTAAGGTTTCTTGAGAACCGTTGCTTTCGGATCGCAAACTTCAACGGATTTCTTCGTCGGCATAATTTCTGACGTCGGCGTTTCCGGCGGCAATCCGAGTTTCTCGCGGATGAACGCGTCCGCCTCAGACTCGATCAACTCTCCTGCCGAAACAAACGTTCTTTTTGCAAGCACGTCGCCCTTCTTTTCAAGCTCGTCAGGGATCAGAAAGACGTTGAGCGGCGAGCCCCATTTGCGGGTATCGCCGATTGCGGTTCGATATTCATAATGCGTCGATTTCAGTCGATCGCCGGTCGATTCCGATTCGATCACAACCGGAAAAGTCACTTTCTTGTATGAAATATCAAACTTCGTTGCGTCGATCGAGTCGTATTCGGCGACGCCGATGACGTCCAATCCTTTGTCCTTGTATTTTTCGTACAGTCGCAGGACGATCGGAGATTCGTGCCGCCAATTGTGGCACCAGGCCGAAAAATAAACGACGAGCACCAGCTTCTTGCCCGCGGCGAACTTCCGGAGTTCGATCTTCCCGCCATCGGGCTTCTTGAATTCCCAGTTGTTGTAGTCGATCCGTTTCTCGACAATCGGTGCCGATTCGTCCTGGGCAAATGCAACGATCGAGCCGATCAAAAGCAAAACAACCAACAAAAATGACTTCATAGACTGGTTCCCCATCGATTAGAGACTAATGGGTCAGATGCGGAAAAACAAGTTCTTTTTGTCCGTTAAACCAACCGGCTTTTCATGCTCTGCCGGAAGTGTTCTATAATTTTCCTGTTCAAAAAGTTATGAGCAATCAAGTCACAGTATCCGACATTTTTCAGCGCGCGATGGAAATCCGTAAATCGAACCCGAGCGGCTCGATGAACGACGTAAAGGCGCGCATCGTCAGCGAATTCGGCGGAAAACCGTTTCCTTCGACGGCGTATCTGACCATTCCCGAAATGGACAACATCGCTCCCGAGGAAGATTGGACCGCCGGGCTTCCGATCGTGCTTCGCGGAATTCAAAACGAGGACTGGAACGACGTCGCGCTCGGCATCATCATCAGTCTCGAGCAGGTGGAGAATTATCCGAAGATGTCCGGTCGCGAGGACGATCCGTCAAAAGACTGGCGCAACCGCCAAAAGGGCATCGAGGAAGCGAACGCGAAAAACATGTCGAAGTGGATGCCGGAAGATCTCATGAATCTGGCGAAGCGTTCGGCGAAACAGTAGCGAAAAGTACGTTCGGGCTAAACTGATCGCGGATCGCGCGGACGATGTTCGCGTGGTCCGCGTCGTATTTTTTGGATCGTTTATCCGACGAGTCGGTATTTTTGGACCACGAAGACGCAGATTCGCGGAGTCATTTTTGGGCCACGATTCTATCTTCATGAGATCTCGCGACTTGTATCTCTGCAGTAGAGTTGGCCAAGAATTTCGGGCGGATCTATCGGGAAATCATGAAAGCAGTCCACATCGATGAATTCGGCGGCGCCGATAATCTCTCCTTCAAGGATGTAGATGATCTTCGGGCGCCAACCGGCACGGACGTTCTGATCCGCGTCAAAGCCGCGGCCTTGAACCGCGCCGACCTGCTTCAGCGACAGGGATTTTATCCGGCGCCGAAAGGCTATCCGGAGCGGATCCCCGGACTCGAATTCGCCGGAACCGTCGCCGCCGTCGGGGAAGGCGTGGCTAGCTTCTCGATCGGCGAACGGGTTTTCGGAATCACTGCCGGCGGAGCTCAGGCCGAGTTCCTGTCGATCGATGAAGCTTTGCTCGTGCGCGTCCCGGACCGTCTTTCGTTCATTGACGCAGCGGCGGTTCCCGAAGCGTTTATCACAGCGCACGATGCGATCATCACACAAGGCAGGCTTGCAAGCGGCGAGACTCTTTTGATCCATGCGGTCGGCTCGGGAGTCGGCCTCGCGGCGCTTCAGATCGCGAAAACGATCGGCGCGACCGTGATCGGCACGTCGCGGACCGCGGAAAAACTCGATCGCTGTCGGGAATTCGGTTTGGATACGGGAATTTCGGGCGACGATTTCGCGGATCAAGTACTCGAATTTACAAACGGTCGCGGCGCGGACGTGATTCTCGATCTCGTCGGCGCGAAGGTTTTCGCCGGAAATCTTAAATGCGCGGCGGTCAGAGGCCGAATCGTTCTCGTCGGATTGGTCGGCGGACGCAAATCCGAATTCGATCTCGGGCTTGCGCTGACAAAGCGACTGTCGATCTTCGGAACCGTTTTGAGGTCGCGTTCGCTTGAAGAAAAGTCGATCGCCACCCGGAAATTCGCCGGGCAGATCCTACCGCTGATTGGTTCGGGAAAGATCGTTCCGAACGTCGATCGGGTGTTTCAGGCGAGTGAGGTCGCCGATGCACATCGGTATCTTGAATCGAATCAGAGTTTTGGGAAGGTAATCCTTGAATTCTAGGCTGATTTGAACCGTTCCGCCGCGTCGTTCGTGACGATGCAAAGTCCCGAAACTTTAGCCGCGAGCAATTCGCGCATTTTCTCCTCAGCCTCGAAGTAAGTCAGGTCGCGCGCGGCGCATCGGTCAAAAGAGATCACCGCCCAACGCGTTTCGCGGAGTTCAGGTACCGGTTCTGTCTTTTTCGCCTTTTTCATCTTTGCTTTCATCATAGCCCACCTTGAAGTAAAAACTCCGAATTCGCCCCTAAATTCAACGATAAGGCTTTGATTGCGAAAATCGTCCGGACGTTGCAGTTTTCTATCAGTGAAAAAAATGAATGAGCATTCATTCGTGCTTCAAAATGAATGGCCATTCAGTTATACTCGGCTTGATGGGCTTTACCGAAACGATCTTCATTACGGGGTTCCCCGGATTCATCGCCGGACGCCTTGTCGAGCGCCTCGCCAAACCCGAAACACAGTTCTTTCTCCTTGTTCAGCCCGCTTTCATTGAAAAGGCGAAGCAGGACGTCGCGGATATCGCCGAACGATTCAACGTTCCGCTCGAGAATTTTGCGCTCTTCGAGGGCGACATTACGGCCGAGAATCTGGGACTTTCGGAATCGGATCTCGACGTCGTGCGAAGTGAGACGACCGACATCTTTCACCTCGCCGCGATCTATGATCTTGCGGTCCGGCGTGAACCGGCGTTCCAGGTCAATGTCGAAGGCACGAAAAACGTCAACAAAGTTGCGCGAACCATCGAAAGCCTGCGTCGGTACAATTACATTTCGACATGCTACGTCGCCGGCAAACGTCGCGGACGGATACTTGAATCCGAACTTGTCCACGATGCCGGATTCAGGAACTTTTATGAGGAGACGAAGTATCTCGCGGAGGTCGAGGTCGAGAATCTGAAAGAAGAGCTTCCGGTGACGATCTTCCGGCCATCGGTTGTCGTCGGCGACTCGAAAACCGGCGAGACCGCCAAGTACGACGGCATCTATTACGTCATCTTCTACTACAAGAAAGCCGCGTCGCTCCTGCGTTTTATCAACGTCGGCAACGAGTCGGTCAAACTCAATCTCGTTCCGGTCGATTTTGTCGTCGACGGCATCGCGGCGCTTTCGAAAGATCCGAAGGCCGTCGGCAAAACGATCGCCCTCGCGGATCCCGATCCGTTGACGACCGCCGGGATCTGCGATTCAATCGCGTACGCCCTGACCGGCAAGCGATCGATCTTGACGCCTCCGGCCGGCCTTGTACGCTGGTCGCTGAACCTCAGTATTTCGCCCGCGATCACCGGATTGCCGCACTACGGCGTGCCGTACTTCTTCCTTGATCAAATGTACGATACGGCCGACTCGGAAGCGCTTCTAGCCGCCCACGGGATACGTTGTCCGCGGTTTGACGAATACGCCGCCAATCTCGTCAAATTCACGGACGAACATCCCAAACTCGACTGACCTTGCAATTCTTTTCAGAATCCTGAGTGCATATTTAGGCCGATTGCACGCATCATACCGTTATTAATTGGTAATATTTCATGGGAATGCGCGAACTCGGTCTTTCTTTAGTTATCTTTTGCACACTGTTCGTCGTGAGCGTGGCCGCGCAGTCGGGTCGCGTCCAGGTTCGTCCGACGCCGACTCCGACTCCGCCGGACGACCAGAATGTGCGCGTCGAGACCGAAGAGATCAAGGTCAACGTATCGGCCTTCGACGCCGACGGAAACTTCTACCCGGGAGTTCGCGTCGATGACCTCGTCATAAACGAGGACAATGTGCTGAATCAGGCGACGAGCGTCCGCCGAATGCCGGCAAACGTCTTGATCGTGCTCGATACGGGCGGCGAAGACCGCGTCGCAAAGGACTACAAGACGACCAAAGAAACCGCGAAGGCGCTGATCAGGAGTCTTCAGCCGGACGATTCGATCGCGTTGCTGGAATTCAACGACACGGCTCGAATCATCGCCGAATGGACGAGTGACAAGCAACAGCTTTACACGGTTCTCGATCGGCAGCTGAGATTCGGCAAACGCGCGCGTTTCGTCGATGCCTTGAATTTGGCTGTAGATTTCCTCGGAAAAGCGGGATCGGAGAACCGGCATCTCGTCTTGATCACGGACGGGATGGACAGCGCCGCGAAAGATTCTGAACGCAAGGCGGCGTTCATGCGTGTTCTCGCGACCGACATCAACGTCCATGTCTTCAGCTATACCGGGCTCGAACAGGCCGTGGTGAAAGATCGGAAGAAATCGATGGTCCGGCCCGGTGGCAGCCAACGCACCCAACTCCCGCCCGGCGCCGACATCCCTGTCCGTGGACAGACGACGACGTATCCGACGGTCACCATCAACACGGATCGCGAGATGATGAAAAAGAACAAGGAACGCGGCGATCAGCTTGCCCGGAGCGAGAAGGAACTTAACGAACTCTCCGAAGATACGAACGGAATCATGTTTCTTCCCTCGACGACAGACGAAATGATCGACAAATCGGCCGCGCTCGCTCATAACATCGACTCGCAGTACGTCGTCACCTACACTCCAAAACGCCCGCTCGCCGTTTCGCGCAAGGGCGAGATCCGAAGCATCACCGTTACCTCGAAACGCGACGGACTCGAGGTTATCGGTCGTCGCAAACTTGCCGTAACAGGCAATCCATAGACCAGTAATTTGCTCTTTTCGCGTTCTTGCCTACCCAAATGGGTGGCGATTTTTCGGCTGCGTGTTGATAGGATTTCGTTCAATTGCGTCAGCAATTTAGATATCTAAAATATTCCAAGGAGATATTGCATGAACTCAATCGTTAAATTGATGATCGTCAGTGTATTTGTTATCGGTCTCGCGCTCGGTTTTTCAGCGTGCGGCGGTGGAACCACCACGACGACGGATAACAAGAAGCCTGCCGATAACAAGGCGACGGAAACCAAGCCGGCCGACAACAAATCGACGGAAAACAAATCGACCGAAACCAAGCCTGCGGAGACTTCGTCGGCTGATTCGGTGGGCGTTCCGGAGTGCGACGAATACATCAAGAAATATGAAATGTGCTTGAACAGCAAGGTGCCGGAAGCTGCCAAGGCCGCAACGAAGGACGCGCTCGACAAGACGCGCAAGTCGTGGAAAGACATGGCCGCGAATCCGCAAACCAAGGCCGGATTGGCCACGGCGTGCAAGACCGCCAATGACGCTGCCAAGAGTTCGATGACTGCTTACGGTTGCGAATGGTAAGTATGTCCCCAATTTCGGGATGATCGTCGGGCGTCGGAACTTCTGTTCTCTTAACCCTAATAACTGACGACGATCATTCCGAGCTATTCCCCTGTCTGCTCGTAGATCGGTTAACCGGACTCGTAACTCGCTAACCAATACGATTTTCCGCCAACGTGAACGCTCGCGTTGGCGGCTTTTTCAGTTTGGGAAGTTTTGAAAGTTTCGGAAGTTTTGAAAGTTTGGGAAGTTTTGAAAGTTTGGGACGTTTGGGAAGTTTTGGAAGTTCAGGAAGTTTGGGAAGTTCAGGAAGTTTGGGAAGTTTTGAAAGTTTCGGAAGATAGCGACGGTTGCGTTTCTACTTTTTACTTTTGACCTTTTGCTTCGCCCGCTCTCCCCTTCGCCCATTCTCCCGTTCGCCCGCTCTCATCTTCGCCCGCTCCCGGTTCCGACTATTGCTACTCTCATCCCAAACTTCCCAAACTTTCAAAACTTCCCAAACTTCCTCAACTTTTGGACTTGACAGGAATTAGAATTAGAATTATTCTAAATCTAACTTGAGGTTGGAATGAATAGTATTGAAAGTATCAAGGAATTAGGATTGACGAAGCAGCGCGAGGTCGTTCTGCAGGTGATTCGTGAAGCGCACGATCACCTCACTGCGAACGAGGTCTTCGAGCGATCGAAGGGGCTTTTGCCGACGATAAGCTTCGCAACCGTTTATAACTCGCTCCGGTATTTGAAGGACTCGGGCCATATTGCCGAGGTTCAGTTCGGGAACGGTGCGAGCAGGTTCGACAAGACGGTCTCGCGTCATGATCATGCGATCTGCAACAAATGCGGGAAACTGGTCGATCTCGAGTTGGATTTTCCGTCCACGCTCGTGCAGTCGGCCGCCGCCGCATCCCGCTTCGAACCGGAATCATTGGAGTTTACCCTCCGGGGGATTTGCCCGGATTGTAAATAGCCTATCGGCAACAATTAAATCAATAACAATCAAGGGAGATAACAACAGTAATCATGTCAACTGCAACTGTAACTGCGTTTGAAAACAAGAATGAAGTGACCTTCGCGAAGGTCGGACAACCGGCGCCGGATTTCGATCTGCCGTCAACGAAGAACCTCGAGACGCTGAAGGAAAACGTCAAACTTTCCGATTACAA
>JAKOSS010000170.1 GCA_029777145.1 Acidobacteriota bacterium
AACCGAGCGCCTGCCGGACCGCCACATAATCGCCGGCGAACTTCGCGTTCGGCGCGGCCGCGATCAGTTTCGACCGCAGACGATCCATATTTTCACGAGCGAGAATTCCCTTTTCAGCGCCGAGACAGGAAAAATCGAATCCGGAGATCTGAATCCTGAAACCGACCGGATCCTCGGCCAGATAGATGTCGATGATAGACTCGTCGGACGCCGTTTCGGTCGCATCCACCATCCGGGTCTCGCCGCGCTTTCGTTTTTCAGTCGCTTCGACCGCCTTCTGAAAAACGGCGCCGGCAACGATCACCTTGATATTCGCGATCGGCGCGCTGACGGTCGATTCCTCGTTGAATAGTTTTAGCCCGATCGTATCGTCCGTCAGGTGCAGGCCGCGGATCCGCTTCGGCGCCGTCTCGATCGCGAGATCCTCGTCACGAACGATCGTCGTTTCGACGCCCAGATCCGCAAGCCGACGGGCGACGACCGACGCTTCGCGTTCGCTTTCAACGCGGGCGATCGGAAGCGGTTTCGGCGACTTTGACGCGAGTTCCGCGAATTCGGGTTCGGATCTCAGCAACGATGCAAGATCCGCGATCGATGTCGGCGAACCGCCGGTCGCGACCACGTTGAATCCCTTCTCCCAATCCTCGAGCCGGCGCAGTGTCGGGTTGATCAGATCGGCGACCGCGGCAGGGACTTCAAGGTCGGCGCCGCAGTACATGCATTTCAGGCGCGTCGGCGGATTCGTCCGCGAACATGAGCCGCAGGTTACGAGTTGTTCCGCGCCGAACGCGATGTTCTCGGAGCGGACGGGAATGCCGTCGATTTCATCAATGGGATCGGTACTTGCCATACGCTCGTTCATTATCCGACATTCGCGCCGAATTCGACCACCACGCGCGACGATTGTTTAACACATTGCTTGACCCCGTGCCCTGTGAACAGGCAAACTAGAGCAGGCGGAAAGACCGTGTTTTGCGGTATCCGAAAGGCGATCGGAATTGAAAAACAGACGATACTTTTGACTAGATTTTTGACGAATAAGGTTCAGATTCCAATTCAAATCGGTAGTTAGCTTTTTTTTCGATCCTTCTACAAGACTCCGCGTTTTTCGGAACATGACCGGCTTCCCGCCTCAAAAGCAAGAGGTTTAGGGAAATGCAATTCGACTCGACTACAAGCTCATCGTGGCAGTTTGGGCATCGGGGGCGCGTCGCCGTCTTTATTGACGGCAACAACCTCTTTCATGCCGCGCGCTTTCATAACATCGATATCGACTACAACAAGCTGCTGCGCGTCCTGCTTGGAGACGGACGATTGCTCCGCGCATTCTTCTATACCGGCGTCGATGCCGGCGCCGAACGACAGCAGGGTTTCCTTTTGTGGATGCGGCGCAACGGGTTCCGCGTCGTCCAGAAGGAACTGAAGACGTTTTACGACGGGACGCGCAAGGCGAATCTCGACGTCGAGATCGCGGTCGATATGCTTTCGCTGGCGGGTCGCTACGACACGGCGGTTCTGGTTTCGGGGGACGAAGATTTCGTTTACGCGATCAATGCCGTCGCATACAAAGGCTGCCGCGTCGAGGTCGCCGGTTTCAGGTCAAACACCGCGCCGAGGCTGATCGACGTCGCCGACTTTTTCATCGATCTCGGCGATATCGCCGATCTCGTCCGGAAGGATGCAACGCAGGGCAGCCATTACGAGATACCGGTTTTCGTCCCGCCCGACGCGCCGCAGCAGCAACGCGGACGTTCCGGCGAAAGTTTCAACCGGATCAACAACGAGATCAACTACCAGCAGAGTTTCTCGGACGAAGAATCCGAACCGCGGTCGGACGTCGGACCGGAAAACAGACATCGATGAGCCGATTTTGGATTTTGGATTTTTGATTTTGGATTCGGTAACCTGACATCCGGGCTCTGAAATACGGTCGATGATCTTTGACTGAGCGACCAATCCAAAATCCAAAATCAAAGGATGCGTCTCGACCTTTTCCTCAAGATCTCACGACTGATGCCGCGGCGGACCGTGGCGCAGGAGTTTTGTGACGCGGGACTGATCTCGGTGAACGGCTCGGCGGCCAAATCCGCGAAGGAAGTAAAGGCCGGCGACGAGATCGAGATCAGGCGCCGTAACCGCGTGACGGTTCTCAGGATCGTGTCTATCCCCGACAAGAAACAGGTCTCGCGCGCCGATGCGCCGTCGCTTTACGAAGTGATCAGCGAAACCGTGATCGCCGACGAGTTCTGATCATCCGATCGAGAGTGTTAGCTGCGGGCGGCGCGGATAACGGAGATCTGAGAACAAGAACCTACCGCGAAATACGCGAGATCAATTCGAGGAAACGCATCACTTTCTCGGTTCAGTTCGTTTTGAAGTCACTCGTCCCGAGTTTCCGGATCGAGAAGAAACAATCCCAGCAAATAGAATCCGATCGCGAAGAACTGGATATATCCGGTCGCGCCGCTGTAACGCGGCAGGCTGAGCAGCCACGTGACGCCTTCCTGCGTCGGATTCTGCAAAATTCCCTGCCACCAGCTCTCCGTCGAGGGTGCCGTTAAATTCATCAGGATCAGATATTTGGCGACGAATGCGAGGCCAAACAATCCTCCCAAACTTCGGATCAGGCGCAAGGTGTCGAAGTCGGCGAACAGGTTGTTCCACAGCGTCCAGAAGAAGAAGAATCCGATCACCCAGAACGGCAATCCGGCTTCGGGCAGCAACGAATTGAAGATCTGCGCTGACGCGGCGAACAAGGCGACGACGACACCGCCGTTCGCGACGTTCTTGAGCGACGTGAAATCTTCCGAAAACCAACCGTCGAGCCGCAGAAGTCCCGCCCTGAAAAAGAGGATCATCAGCATCGCCGCCGCGATCAGACAAAACAGCGCCGGCCGGACGAAGACAAATTCGCTTTTCTCCGAGCCGATCCGCAGTCCGCCGAGCAGGGTTACCGTCAGGAAAAGAAACGGCACGAGCAGGTAACGCTTTCGCGCACGGACGGCGCGGGCGGTCTCCGAACGAACGATCGACGCTTCGGCGGCCGGCACGATCTCCGCTTCGATGATCTCAAGTTCTTCGTTCATTTTCTTTCACGCGCGAGCTTAAGCGGGTTGAAATCCGACGCCGTCAATCGCAGGCCTTCTTCGAATTCGTTCTTCAGTTCCGCCGGCGTACGAAGTTTGAGATCAGGATCGTCGGACTTGAAATCGCGGTCGATCTCGGTGACCTTTTCGACTTCCGCCAGTCCCTTTTTGAACAATTCGTCGTCGCTGTAAACTCGTCCCCAACCCTGGCGATAGAAAGTGTAGGCGATGTAGAACTGCGTTTTCGCGTCGCGGCGCTCCGGATCGGCGCGCAGGAATCCGTCGCGCGCGGCGACATAATTCTCACCACGGAAATCCGACAGTGCCTGAGCGAATTTCTGCGGATCGACCTCGTAGGTTCCGGTCACGATCTGACCCTTCGTCGCGATGCTCTCGACGGTCTCGCGGGCCTTTGTCGTGACCTGACCGAGGTCGCGCGGCGCGACCGCGTAGATCCACACGACGAACGTCCCGTAAACGGCGACGAGCGCGATCGAAAGTGTCTGGATAAGCTTCTGGTTCATTGATATAATCGTCGCGATTTCGGATGTCGGAATTGTGATTTCGGATCGCCGTGAATCGCGCGGACGCCCTCAATTATTCATTGGACACGAGGTTTTGTCTATGTTTCGCCTCTTTCCGATATTTCTCTTGCTGTTCAGTTTCGGGTGCTCGACGGCGCAGACGTCAAGTCCGGCGCCGGATTCGAATCAGCCGGCGTCCAAGCGACAAACCAAGGTCGAGAAGATCAAGAATCCGGGACGCGTGGTACATGTGCTTGTCGCGCTTTGCGACAACGAAAATCAGGGAATCGTCCCGGTTCCGGCCCATCTCGGCAACGGTGAGGATCCGGCGCGAAATCTCTACTGGGGCGCGGCGTTCGGCGTTAAGACGTTCTTTTCCAAATCGAAGAACTGGCAGCTTTTGGCGACGATCCCGGCGCCGTCGGACGGCATTCTCGAGCGGCTTGTTTTCAAGCACCGGACCGCGAACGTTTATCTCGTCGCCGACGCCTATCGCGGCAGCCGGATGCGGCAGACGATCGACGCGTTCTTCGACAGCGCGTCGGGCGCGGTCCGCGAGAACGTGAAAGTCAATGAAACGCTGCTTCAGGTCAAGGGCGGGAGCGATCTCGTCGCGTTCGTCGGGCACGACGGACTGATGGATTTCAAGCTCGACCGGACCGTCGAACGGGCCGATGCGGACAAGCGGGACGCGATCGTGCTCGCGTGCGCGAGCCGCAATTATTTTTTCGAGCCAATGAAAAAATCCGGCGCGAATCCGCTGCTTTGGACAACTAACCTGATGGCGCCCGAAGCGTACATTCTGCACGACGCGCTCGAGGGCTGGGTTCGCGACGAATCGCCTGACTTGATCCGCGAACGCGCCGCCAAGGCATACGCGAAGTATCAGAAGATCAGTCTGACAGCCGCGAAGAATTTGTTGGTAACGGGGTTTTGAGATTTGCGATTTGCGATTTGGGATTTGGGATTTGTAACTGTGAATTCGGACTCTTGACTCCGGACTCTTGACTCCGGACTCTCGACTTCGGACTCTTGACTCCGGACTCTTGACTCCGGACTCTTGACTCCGGACTCTTGACTTCGGACTCTTGACTCCGGACTCTTGACTTCGGACTCTTGACTCCGGACTCCAAAACTTTATGAGAATTCTGTTTTTGACCATTATCGCCGTCGCGCTTGCTGCCGGTTCTGCCCTGGGGCAGGAACGCTGGACCGGGCACTACACGTTCGAGGAGAACGGCGGGAAAACTGCCGGCGGGAGCGCGATCGTCGTCACGCACGACGTCGAGATCATGGACACCGACGACGGATTGATCGCCCAGATCAAGGCGAACGGATTTCAGACGTCGCGCGATCTGACCGCGAAGGTGAAAATAACCGGCCAAAAGGCGCAGTTTTTCTTCGAATCATATGGCGAGGACAACATTCTCTCAACGTTCAAGGACGGCGAATTGTTGTTCACACTCGAACGAAAGAACAACCAACTTCTCACAACTTGGGGCGCATACACGGACGTCACCGGCAAATACGTGAAACCCGGAAAGGTCTATTTTGAGAAGCTTAAGAAGGTAGAAGAATAGACGGTGGACGGTGGACGGTGGACGGTGGACGGTGGACGAACTGATCGTGATTCGACGATCGCAAATTGCAAATCGAAAATCGCAAACCAACTGTCTACCGTCTACTGCCTACTACCTACTTCGTCGGTTTCAACTCCCAAAGCACATTGACG
>JAKOSS010000171.1 GCA_029777145.1 Acidobacteriota bacterium
CCGAACGTGCTTTTCGCGACAACCGTGAGCGGAATTTCGGGAATCGGTGGAGTGACGACCGGTTTCACGCTTCCCTCGGCCGGACTGTTCCGCACGAGCAATGCGCTCGCGGTTTCGCCGACGTTCGAAAAACTGACGGTTTCGAGCCTGAATTCCGGGAACCGGCGAATTCTTGACGCGGTCATTGAACCGGACAATCCGAACCGGCTGATCGTTTCGCTCGTCGACAGCGAAGCGCTCGGCGACGGCGGAATTTATCTCTCGACAAACGCGCTTGATCCCGTCCCGACGTTCAACCGGACGCAGGCGACGGGAACGAGTACCAGCACCGGTCGCGCCGAACTCGCGATCCAAAAGACGGGAGGTACGGTCACGGTTTATGCCGCGACGGGGGTTGCCAACGGGACTCTCTACAAATCGGTCGATGGCGGCGCGTCATTCACGACGGCGATCGCAAACAGTTTCTGCAATCCGCAGTGTTTTTACGACATCGCCGTGGCGGTCGATCCGACGAACGCGAACAACGTTTATCTCGGCGGATCGCCGACACTGGTCTTCGGACGATCGACGAACGGCGGAACGAGTTTCACCAGCAGTTCGAGCGGATTGCACGTCGACACGCATGCGATCGCGGTCGCGCCGTCAGATCCGACTACGATCTACTTCGGCAGCGACGGCGGCATCTGGAAGTCGGTCAACGGCGGAACCAGTTGGACGACCTTGAACAACTCGACGATCAGCGCGACGCAGTTCCAGGGACTCGCGCTTCACCCGACGGACCGCAACTATACGCTTGGCGGAACGCAGGACAACGGGACGCAGTATTTTGCGGCGAACGGCTCGACTTGGGTCCGTTCCGACGGCGGTGACGGCGGATTCGCGGTGATCGATCAGACATCGACGTCGCCGAACGAGACCACCGCGTACCATACTTACTACAACAGTTCGGGGTCACAGATCGGCTTTACGCGCGCGACCTCGACGGTGACCGGGACGACGGCGAACGGCGACCCGAACTGGTCGGGCTTCCTCGGCTGCGGCGGCACCGCCAACGGCATCAACTGCGCGGACGCGGTTTTGTTCTACGCGCCGATGGTCGGCGGACCGGGAACACCGAACACGCTTTATTTCGGAACCACGAATCTTTATCGCTCGGCCGACCGCGGCACGACGATGACGAGCGTCAGCGGCACATTGCCGGCGCGTATCAGTGCGATCGCGATCTCGCCGCAGGACGACAATGTGAGGCTCGTCGGACTGACGACCGGCGCGGTTTATCTTTCGACGGCGCCCGGTTCGACGACGATGAACAACGTCACGGGTTCGATCCCGGGACGCTACGTCGGCCGCGTTGCGATCGACCCGACCAACGCCAATATCGCGTACGTCGCGCTCAACGGCTTTGGACTTGCGGCCGGTCAGCATGTCTGGAAAACGACGAACTTGCTGAGCGGGTCGCCGACCTGGACGGCGTCGGGCAACGGCATTCCCGACGTTCCGACGAACGCCTTCGTCGTTGATCCGAACAATCCGAACACGCTCTTTGCCGGAACCGACATCGGCGTTTTCCGATCGGACGACGGCGGCGCGAACTGGAATCCGTTCAGCAACGGATTGCCGCGGGTTGCGGTTTTCGGAATGGAACTCCAGAATGCGTTTCGCGTCCTGAGAATCGCGACCCACGGCCGCGGAATGTACCAGTACAACCTGCAGACTCCGGTGCGGCGCGCCGAGGGAGATTTTGACGGCGACGGAAAATCGGATACTTCCGTCTTTCGGCCGTCGATCGGCACGTGGTTCCGGACGACGAGTTCGAATGGCGGCGTACTGATCAATCAATTCGGCATCTCGTCGGACACGGTAACGCCGGGCGACTTTGACGGCGACTCGCGCACCGATCTCGCCGTTTACCGGGACGGCGTTTGGTTCGTGCTCAACAGTTCGAATTCGGTCGCGCGGATCGAACAGTTCGGTATCGCCGGCGACAAACCAGTCGCCAACGACTACGACGGTGACGGCAAGGCCGATATCGCGGTCTATCGCGCCGGAGTTTGGTATGTCCATCGGACATCGGATTTCGGGTATACGATCCAGACGTTCGGCCTGGCCGGCGACAATCCGGTTCCGAGCGATTTCGATGGCGACGGAAAGGCCGATTTCGCGGTTTTCAGGCCGTCGGATTCACCGACCGACGCGGACTTCTACGTCCTCAAGTCGTCGGATCTAGGCGTGCTA
>JAKOSS010000018.1 GCA_029777145.1 Acidobacteriota bacterium
CCTGCGTGTTCGACCAGGCGCCTTTCTTCCTGTGATCGAGCAATCCGCGAACGATCTTCGGGATGAGATCCGACGTGTTGACGCCGAGTCCCGGCATCGCCGCTTCGGTCTTCAGGAGCGCTTCGAGCAGCACGCCGTCGGCACGCCGGTTCGAGTACATGATGAGCCACGCGCCGTCGCCGTAGTCGGTGACAAAATTCGCCGTGGCCGCGGTTTCGGTCGTGCGGTTCATCAGGAAGCGTTTTATCGCCTCGATCTGGGCCGTCGAGCCCTGATCATCGCCGATCACCGAGAGGATCCAGCCGAGCGCCTCAAACGGCATTTTCTCGACTCCCGCCTCGAGAAGCAGCGCCTTCGCCTTCGCGACGTCCTTGTCGCCCATCATCGCGCGGACATACAGCGTGTAAGCCGAGATCGTCCAGCGGACTTCTTTCGAACGGCGGTGCCATTCGTCGAAGTGCTTCTCGATGTCCTTCAAATACGGCTTCGTCCGGTCGATCATATCCTGCGGGACCTTGTAGCCCTTCGCCTTGGCCAAAGCCAGCGCGTGCGCGACATGGACCGTCAGGAACGGATATTCGTAGCGCTCGCGGCGCTGCGACCAAAGCCCGAAACTGCCGTCGGACCGCTGACGTCCCTTGAGGATGTCGATGTCTTTGGAGTAACTCGCTTCGAGCGCGGCCTTTGTCGGGAAATCCTTCGACTTGAACGCCTGGAGCACGTCGCGCAACGCGGCGATCGAGATCATCCGCGATGAGATCTGCTCCGAGCATTCGTACGGATAGCGATAGAGGTAGATGAACGCGTCCGTCAGCTCCTGAAGCTGCGTCGAACTGGTCGTCACCTCGAGCCCGCCGAACTGCGAATAAACGTCACCGGGCGTCTGGACAGGCTGGAAGATCGCTCCGTTCTGATCGGTCGTGCCGTACGTCGCGAACGCTTCGGTCGTCGCCGGAGTCCAGACCGGAAGGCTGATCTCGGCGGCGTCGGACCATTTGCCCGAGCTGACGGCGATCTGGAACCGCGCCGTTCCGGCGGACACGGTCGCTACCGGGAATCGGACCTCGGACCGGTCGTTCGCCTTGACGAGAACGCGTTTGCCCGCGGACGACCCGGTCGCTTCCGCTCCCGGTTCCGACAAAGCTGCGTTCGTCGCGCGGATCGCGACGTCGACCGCCATGTCCTTGTCGGTCTGGTTCTGGACCACGACCGGAAGTTCGATCTTGTCACCGAAGTTCATGAACCGCGGCGCGGACGGCCGCACCATCAGCGGCTGGCGCGCGGTCAGGTTCGATTCACCCTTGCCGAATCGTTTGCCGGAATCGACCGAAACGGCCGTTATCCGGTACCGCGTTAGATTGTCGGGCAGTTTGACGGCGACCGTCGCCTTGCCGTTAGAGTCGGTGACGACGTGCGGCGCGAAGACGGCCAGCGCGTCGAAATTCGTCCGCAAATTGATCGCCTCATCCTGATTATCACTTGGCGAATCGTCTTCCTTGTCCGCCATGACCGCAACTTCGGCAACGGCTTCCTCGGTTTTCGCCCGTGAAGACGGCGTCGCCAGCGGTCTGGGCGCCGACTTTTTGACGGCCTGATCGCGAACCTGACCGGCTCCGAGCGCTTGCCGGTTCTCGCTAATGTCTTGAGGCTTGACGTCGAGCGGATTCGCCAACAGGACGTCTTTGCGCGAATGGAAGTTCAACACGCCGTCGCCCCGCTGACCGTAAAACGCCGCGAGCGGATCGCCGATCGAATACCCGGCGAGCGCGAGGACGCTTTCATCGACGACGACCACCGCGACTTCCGAATTCGCGACCGGTTCACCGTTCTTGTCGGTGACCGCGACGTTGACCTTCGTTTCGCCGCCCGGTTCGATCGTCGCCGTTTCGGGCTCGGCCGAAACGTTCAGTTTCCGCGAGTCGGTCGAGATCTGAAGATTGATCTGTCCCGACGCGAACGCCGGACGTTTCGCGAGCTTCGGATCGATCTCTCCCTTATCGTCGGGTCGCGGCGATGCGCCGACAAGATCGACCTGCGCGTAAATGTTCGGCAAATATCGATCCTCGAGCGGCACCCGAAGCGTGATCGACGAATCCTTGATCGAGAAACGCTCGGTCTTGACGATCCCGCCGCGGCGAAGCGTCAGCACGCCTTCAGCCTGCGGGAACGGTGAGATGACGAGCAGTTCGGCCGTTTCACCGGCATTGAAGTCCTTCTTGTTCGGAATGATCTGCGCCTCTTCCTGTTCGACATTGCGTTTCGGCGGTGTCTTTCCGCCCGGCACCCAGATCGTGAATTCCGACTCGTTCCATCGTTCCCGATCGTCCATTACACGCGCCGACACCTTGTACTGGCCGCCGGCCTTTGCGATGAACTCGCAGGTCTGGCCTTTGTCGCCGAGCGATTCCAGGTTGCACGTCTGCTCGTCGACGGTCTTTTCCGCCCACGAGCCGTTGTCGAACGCCCAATCCTTGAGAACCGCCTTGATCTCGACGTCACGGCCGGCGACGAACTTGCCGTCGAGGTCGGTGACGATCGATTCGATCCGCATCTTCTCGCCCTTTTGGACGAACGTCCGAGGCGTCTTGATGCCGACGTAAAGATCCGACGGATGAACCATCAGGCTCGTCGAACTCGCCCACGTCTGGCGATTGACGTCCTGTACCGAAACCGACGCGCGGACGGAATACGGCCGCGGCGGATTCACGGACTCGAAATCGACCTTCAGCAAGTGCTTGCCGGATGCATCGGTGACGCCTTTGAATGTCTGCGTCGTCGACTGTCCGTACGGACGGTAGCCGCCGTAGTACTCGCCGTCGTAGTCGCCGCGGAACGATCTCCACCACGGAACCCAGGTCCCGAACGTGTAATCGTCGCGGTTGGGAGGCGTATAATTGGTCGGCGTCGCCGTCACGGTCCAGTTCGTTTCCGCGTTCCCGAGCCCGCCTCCGGCGTAGTATTTCGCCTCGACGCCGAGCATCGCGTTGCCCTTGACGAAGAACGGCGCTTCGGATTCGACCTTCGCCTTGACCTCGAATTCCGGACGCCGGAATTCCTGAACCTGGAATTGATGGTTATAGCTGTACCCGCTCGCCGTGTGCAGTTCGATGTTGGCCGCGCCGAGGTTCATGTTGTCTGTCAGCTTGAACTTGAAATCGAACGCGCCGAACAGATTGACGTCCGCCGAACCTTTCGTGATCTCGTTGCCGCGCGCGTCGCGGACGATGTAGGTGACGTTTCCGCCGGCGCGGTCGCCGAGCGCCTGAATGTCGCCGAGTTTTCCGCCCTCGTAAAAGCGCAGATAGCCCTTGATCGCGACCTCTTCCTTCGGCTTGTACATTTTGCGGTCGTCAAAAACGAACCACCGCAGCGTGTCGCTGTACGACTTCTTGTACCAGTTTCCGTACTCGCTCCAGAAGTAATCCGTGTTCTCGGGCAGGAACGCGACGTCGCGGCCCTTTTTCGCGATCAGAAGGTTTTGCGCCTTTTGCGACTGCGAATCGGGCAACGGTAATCTCAGCACGCCGTTCTCGGTCGTCGTCTGACCCGCCGCCGGCGCGATCGTTTCGGTTTCGATCGCATTTCCGTTCTCATCGACCGATTCGACCTCCGTCTTCGGCTCGCTGCTTCCCCAGCTCCACAGCCATTCCCACCACGACTTTGTCGCCGGCTGTTCGATCACCTGCGCGACGGGTTTTGCGCCATCGCCGTTCGGTGCGATCGTCAACTCGACGCCGCTCAACGGTTTGCCGGTCTTGAGATCGGTCGCGAAACCGACCAGTTCTTCGTTGTCAACGAACGCGTCGAGCCCGATCTGGGTCGCCTGCACCCAAGCGGTGATCTTCGTTCGGTCGTACTTGTCGCGACGGACGGTCGGTTCGATCTCGACGATCGCGCTACCGAATCCGCCGCTGAGCGCCTCCGCGAGATCGATGCGCGTTTCGACCATCTCGTCCGGCTTGGCGGCGATCGCTTGCTGTCTGTCGATCACCAGCCGGCCCGGGATCTTCGGACGCTTCTGCTCGTCGTAGTACTGGTAGCGCATGTACGTCCGGAACGCTTCCCAATCCTGAACGCCGACCGAATAGACGCGCACCTTGACCGCCGGCAGATTCGTCGAGTAGATCGAGTACGCCGGTTTGCCGGTCGGGTCGAGAATGACGAACGGCCCGCCCTGCGAATAAAGGTTCGGCTGCGCGGATCCGACATTGATGGTCGCCGATCCGGGCGCGACGAGCGATTGCCCGTAAATGTCCTTGATGCCCGTATCGACGGTGATCTTGTAGGTCGTTCGGCCTTTTTTGTAGCCCGCGAAGTAGATGTAGTTGCCGGCCGGATAGATGTTCAGGCCTTCGACCGCCGGTTCGACCTTGACGAGTTCCTTCTTGAAACTCGCCGGGTCGATCGAGTTCGTGAACTGGACGTACCATTGATCGAACGGCGTGCAGTTCTTGTTTCCCTGCCAGCCGCACCAGCCGCCGACGAACTTCATCGCACCGAAGGTTCTGAATGCAAATGAGTTGTCCTTGACCGAGGTCAGCGGTCCTTCCGCCGACGGAGTTCCCTTCGGAACGGTGACCGCGATCTGCGAGTCGCCCGGAAGAGCGTCTTCAGCGAGTCCTTCGTTGGTGATCGCGCGGAACGCCATCCAACGTTTCGGCTGTGCCTGCTTTGCGTAGTAAGAAATTGTCCCGTCGGCGTCGATTTCCTGCTGGGTCGCGAGCCTGATCGCGAGCGGCTTTCCGCCGCCGGTGACGCGCAGCACCTTGAGGACCGCTTCGGGGTTGATCTCCTGATCGAATGAAAGGAACATGAGCGCGTCGCGCCGGGTCGTTTGATTCTGCGGGATCATCTGCTCGACCGTCGGCGGCGGCGTCGTGAACGTCCACGTCACGTCTTTCTGCAATGTTTGGCCGGTCGCCGATTTCGTCCCGGCGGCGATGCGCGCCGTGAACTTCGTCGCCATCGGAAAACGCTTGTCGGTGTCGAACATCAGCGTTTTCGTACCGAGCCAGCGCCACTTCCCTTCGACTGCCGGCGTCAGTTCGACCGGCGCGTATTTCGCAGCTTCAGACTGCGAGGTGACGGCGACCATCGGTTGAGAGAACGTGACCGACAGATCGGGGGCGAGCGAAACTTCGCCTTCCGGAGAATACCGGAGCACCTCGAGAGACTGTTTGGATTGATCGGCGTCGGGTCCGATCTGCTCGGTCGCCGGAAACTTGACCGGGATCTTGTTGCCGGTCTTCGGTGCCGGCAACGTGCCGAGCCGCTTGTTGAATTCTTTGCGGTCATCGGGCTCGGACTTGATCTCGGGCAAACGCTTGAGAATCGAATCGCGGTTCCCCGCCGCGAGCGGGTCGGTCGGCGGAAGCGTCTGCTTCTCGCGAGTTTCCGCCCCCTCGACTCCTTCCGACAATCGGAATTGCAGTCCGTTCGGTAAAACTTCGTTCATATTCTGAGTGGTCTTGCCGCTGACCTTCTGGGCATTGGCGGTCAAAATAAACGGCGAGAATATATTCAAGATCAATCCGCTGAAAAGAATCCAGGCAACAGTCGTTTTCATTGTTTTCTTCCTCCCGCGGTTCTCCCGGGGCGAGTGATAAAAAGGGAAAATCGGCGCGTAACTATCATACAAATTATGCTCTGAAAGCGGTTTACAAGAAAGTCGCTCTCGGTGGTTGAACGCTCGCGCCGAATAATTCTTGCGCGCTTGGCTGCATTTCCCGAAGCGGCGGCCGTGCCGGTCCGGATTCGTCGCCGTTTCGGTAAACACCGACCCGCGGATCGATCGTTGACGGCGATATTTTCCGGATCCCAAGTGCGTCAATTCAAGTATTTTCGACACATCTGGTCGCGGTCGCACAAGCGCGAAGGTTCGCAATTTCCGAGGGAAATGAACTTGCAAGAAGAAATTTCCGCTGTTCGCTCAAACAATTAGCCGAATTTTTGTTGTGTTTTTTGAAAATTAAGGTTAGATTCCTCAAGAAGCGTTCACGCTATTTGTATAGAGCTAAAGGCTTTTGTGTCGCTTGCCGGGACATGGAATCGGCGAGGACACTTTTGGGATGCCGGTATTTCTCTATTGCAGCGGATCCGTGCGAGGTCCGCGCTGTTCAACTCAATCGCGATATTCAGAAGGAGGATCTGATCATGATTTTGGAGAGATTCAAAGGGCTCGGCACGACATTCGGCTTTTCTGCCGGAATTGTCGCAGTCGCCGCATTGGCCCTTCATTTCGGTGCCAACAACGCACCGGTACACGCTGTACAGGACACTCCGCAGGCCGCACCGTCGGCGACGTTTGCGGGAACCGGAGTCGGAAGTATTCCGGACGGTCCGGGGTCGCCGACCGCGTGCGGTTCTGACGGAACGCCGCTCAACATTTCGTTCAACGTTACGGGCATTAGCGGCCCGCCGAGCGACGTTCAGGTCTCGATGACGTTCGGCTCGCCGATTCACACATGGGCAGGTGACGTGACGGCGATCCTGATCGCTCCCAACGGAGCTTCGCAAACGCTGTTCGGATACACGGGATCGACCACTGCCGGTGGTTGCGGCGACTCATCCGATCTGGCTGGCCCATACAACTTCTTTGACGGTGCCGCGGCACCGCCGTCGGGCGGCTGGTGGCAGGCAGCGACGGCCGCAGGCGCAGCGGCATCGATCGCAACCGGTGATTACCGGACGACGAACCGCGGCGGCGCGGGCGCGACGAATCCGCAACCGGCGACCTCGATGAACCCGACGTTTTCCGGGATCCCGACCTCGAACGGAACGTGGACGCTCCGCGTGATCGACGGCGGCGGCGGCGACACGGGTGCGGTTTCGGCCGCGACTCTGACGCTGAACGCAGCGGCGCCCCCTACCAACACCCAGCACGTCGTCGATTTTGACGGCGACGGCAAAACCGATCGCGCAGTTGTCCGCAACACCGGCGGCGGCGCGAACGGCCAGGTCACCTGGTTCGTAAACTTCGCAGGTTCCGGCAACACGCAGGCGTGGGATTGGGGTCTGGCGCAAGACTTCTTTACGCCGGGCGACTTCGATGGCGACGGCAAAACGGACATCGCAATTTGGCGTCCGCTGTCGAGCGGCCAACCTTCGGGCAATGCGTTTTTCTACGTCCTTAACAGTGCGACAAGCACCGTCACAATTGAAGACTTTGGACAAACGGGCGATGACCCGACGGTCATCGGCGACTACAACGGCGACGGCAAGTTCGATTTCGCCGTTTACCGTGCCGGCGCGGCTTCGGGCGATCAGAGCACCTGGTTCTTCAAGACCGCGGTCGGCGGAGCCGTGAATTACCAGCCGTGGGGCGTCAACGGTGACTTCCCGGCGCCGGGCGACTATGACGGCGACGGCAAGGCCGACTTTGCGGTTCAGCGCAACAACGGCGGCGGCACCGCGGCCTTCTGGATCAAGCAGACGACGGCCGGAAACAAGGTGCAGGTCTTCGGCACCCCGACCGATGTCATCGTTCCGGGCGACTACGACGGTGACGGCAAGACCGACATAGCGGTTATCCGCGGTTCGGCAGGAAGCATCAATTGGTGGATCCTGCGAAGCAGCGACAGCGGTGTCGACTTCCACATCTTCGGTGCCTCGGCGACCGACTTCCCGACCCAGGGCGACTACGACGGCGACGGAAAGACGGATCCGGCAGTTTGGCGCAGCAGCGCGAGCCCCGGAGCCAGCGCGTTCTGGTACAAGGGTTCGACGAGCGGTTCAATCAGCGTTCCGTTCGGCGCAAGCGGCGACTATCCGGTTGCCAACTACAACAGTCACTGATCTTCGGTTCCGTGATCAAAAAGAAGCCCGCGATGTGGATCACACGTCGCGGGCTGTTTTTTCATCGTCGATTAGTCTTCCGTCAACATCTGCGACGTTTCGCTGCCGCGGAAACGAATGAATTCCCTCGCCCCATCGGCCTGAACCGGCTTCGTCGAGAAAATCGGAAGGCACTCCGGAGTGCACCGTATTGGAGAACGCTTGCCGGGTTCGCGGAAGATTTACGGCAATTCTTCGGCAAAAACAAAATTTGATCGCGTCAAACTGTCACGGATCGTTGTTTTTCAGCAGTCAAGACGATCGCATTTCGAGTACCCGGCAGTTTCATACTTCCGACGACCGAAATGCGCGACATCTCGTTTCTTTCGTGTTTTCTAGCATTTAGGGTTAGACTTGCGGGGAAGCGTTCCTGCCAAACGTATCGATTCAGACGCAACAGCCTCGTTGGCCGTGCCCCGCAACGGGCCTCGGATCCGACGTAACGGGTTTGCGGGATGCCAGTTATCTAAATGCAGCGGATCCGTGCGAGGTCCGCACTGTTCAACTCAATCGCGATTTTCAGAAGGAGGATCTGATCATGATTTTGGAGAGATTCAAAGGGCTCGGCACGACCTTCGGCTTTTCGGCCGGAATCGTCGCAGTCGCCGCATTGGCCCTTCATTTCGGTGCCAACAACGCGCCGGTTCAAGCCGTTCAGACGACGGCGCTGACGGCACCGTCAGCAACATTTGCCGGAGCCAACCTCGGCGCAATCCCCGATGGACCCGGAACGCCGAATCTGTGCGGCAACGACGGAACGCCGAGGAACGTGACGTTCGACGTCTCCGGTTTCAGCGGTGCTCCGAGCGATGTTCGCGTCTCGATGACGTTCGGCGCACCGGTGCACACCTTTGCGGGCGACGTGACGGCGATCTTGATCGCTCCAAACGGAGCCTCGCAGACCCTGTTCGGCTACACGGGATCGACGACCGCAAACGGTTGCGGAGATTCGTCCGACCTGGCCGGACCGTACAACTTCTTTGACGCCGCGGGCTCCCCGCCGTCGGGCGGCTGGTGGCAGGAAGCAACAACGCAGGGTGCGGCGGCGGCTCTGTCATCGGGTGATTATCGGACGACCAACCGCGGCGGCGCCGGCGCAACCAACCCGCAGCCCGCGACGACCATGAATCCGACGTTCTCGTCGATTCCGACCGCGAACGGAACCTGGACGCTCCGCCTTCTTGACGGCGGCGGCGGCGACACCGGAGCGATCTCGGCGGCAACTTTGACGGTTACCGGCGGAGCGCCTCCTTCAAACCCGCAGCATATTGTCGACTTTGACGGCGACGGCAAAACGGATCGTGTGGTCGTCCGCAATACGGGCGGCGGCGCGAACGGACAGGTGACCTGGTTCATCAACTATGCCGGAAACGGAACGACCTTCGCGTCTGAATGGGGCCTCGCGAGCGACTTCTTTACTCCCGCGGATTTCGACGGCGACAACAAGACCGACATCGCGGTCTGGCGCGCCCCGGTATCCCCGAATCCGAACGGAACCTTCTTCATCCTGAACAGCGCGACAAGCACGGTCAGAATTGAGGGCTTCGGAAACGTCGGCGATGATCCGACCGTGATCGGCGACTACGACGGAGACGGCAAAGCGGACGTCGCTGTTTATCGCGGCGGGGCAGTCTCCGGTGATCCCAGTTTCTGGTTCTACCAGACGACCGCGGGTGGACCGGTGACCTACCAGCAATGGGGACAGAGCGGAGATTTCCCGGCGCCGGGCGATTATGACGGCGACGGCAAGGCGGACTTTGCGGTTCAGCGCAACAACGGCGGCGGCAGCGCGGCCTTCTGGATCAAGCAGACGACGGCCGGAAACAAGGTGCAGGTCTTCGGCACCCCGACCGATGTCATCGTTCCGGGCGACTACGACGGTGACGGCAAGACCGACATCGCGGTGATCCGCGGTTCCGGAGGAAACATCAATTGGTGGATCCTGCGAAGCAGCGACAGCGGTGTCGACTTCCACATCTTCGGTGCCTCGGCGACCGACTTCCCGACCCAGGGCGACTACGACGGCGACGGAAAGACGGATCCGGCAGTTTGGCGCA
>JAKOSS010000172.1 GCA_029777145.1 Acidobacteriota bacterium
CCGAATTCGTGTCGCGAAATGACGAATCCTGAATTCGGGTTTATCATTACTTTTGTCCAAATAATTCACATAAGCAGTTTCAAAGATCTCCGGGCGATTCGACTCTGACGAAGGATTATCAAAGGAATTATGACCGCGCCGATGACACAACAATCGATCGAACAACTTTCAATCAACACCATCCGTACGCTTTCGCTCGACGCGATCCAGAAGGCGAATTCGGGCCATCCCGGACTGCCGCTGGGCGCGGCGCCGATGGCCTATGTCCTGTGGACGAAATTCCTCTGGCACAATCCGAAGAACCCGAAATGGTTCAACCGCGACCGCTTCATTCTTTCGGGTGGCCACGGGTCGATGCTCCTTTACAGCTTGCTGCATCTGACCGGTTACGAATCTGTCTCGATCGACGATATCAAGAACTTCCGGCAGTTCGGTTCGCCGACTCCGGGTCACCCGGAAAATCATCTGACGGCGGGCGTCGAGGTGACGACGGGACCGCTCGGACAGGGATTCGCGAACGGCGTCGGGATGGCGATCGCATCGGCGCATCTCGCGGCGACGTTCAACCGCGAAGACTTCCCGGTCGTCGACAATTACATCTACGCGATCTGTTCCGACGGCGACCTGATGGAAGGCGTTTCGTACGAAGCGGCGTCGATCGCCGGTCATCTCGGGCTTGGAAACATCATCTATCTCTACGACGACAACAACATCACGATCGAGGGATCGACGGAACTCGCGTTCACCGAAGACGTGACCGGGCGTTTTGAAGCATGCGGCTGGCACGTGCTGACGGTCGAGGACGGAAACGATCTGGCGGCGATCGAGGCGGCGATCCTCGAAGCGCAGGAAGTTGACGACAAACCGTCGCTGATCCGCGTCAAGACCGTGATCGGATTCGGGATGCCGAAACAGGGAACGAACAAGGCCCACTCGGACGCACCCGGCGAGGAAGCAGTGCGCGAGACGAAGCGCAATCTCGGCTGGGATGAGGAAGCTCAGTTTTACGTTCCCGACGAAGTTTACGAACACTTCCGCGCAGCGGTCGCGAGCGGCGCCGAACTTGAATCCGAATGGAGCGAGCGCGTCGACGCGTACGCCGAGAAGTTTCCGACGGAAGGCGCGATCTTCAAACAGATCGCGGCCGACGAGATCCCGGCTGATTGGGAATCGGCGTTGCCGTCGTTTGAAGGCGCGGAAGCGAAAGCCACGCGCGCCTATTCGGGCGAAGTGATCAACGCGGTCGCCGAAAAACTGCCGCAGTTGATTGGCGGATCGGCGGACCTTGCGCCGTCGAACAACACCAGCATCAAGTCGTCGACATCGCTCGAAGCCGGCAATTACCAGGGCCGTGTTATCCATTTCGGCATCCGCGAACACGCCATGGGGTCGCTGATGAACGGCATGGCGCTCTACGGCGGATTGATCCCGTACGGCGGAACTTTCCTGACGTTTTCGGACTACATGCGCCCGGCGATCAGGCTCGCGGCGCTTTCGAACGCGCAATGCATTTACGTCTTCACGCATGATTCGATCGGACTCGGTGAAGACGGTCCGACGCATCAGTCGGTCGAACATATCGCGGCGCTGCGCGCAATCCCGAATCTCGCGGTCATCCGTCCGGCTGACGCGCACGAGACGCGCGAAGCGTGGCGGATCGCGATCAACCGGCGGCACGCTCCGACGGTCCTTGCGTACTCGCGCCAGAAGGTCGCGCTGATCGATCGTACGAAATTCGCATCGGCTGATGCGACGTCGAAGGGCGCGTATGTTCTCGCGGAAGCATCGGACGGCGCTCCGAAAATGATCATAATCGCAACCGGTTCAGAAGTCGGTCTCGCGATGCAGGCGCGTGAACAACTGGAATCCGAAGGCACACCGACGCGTGTTGTCTCGATGCCGTGCTGGGAACTCTTCGACGAACAATCGGCCGAATACCGCGATTCGGTGCTGCCGAGATCGGTGAAAGCGCGGCTCGCGGTCGAAGCCGGAGTTTCGATGGGCTGGTCGAAATACGTTGGGGACGAAGGCGATGTTCTCGCCGTCGATCGTTTCGGTTCGTCCGCGCCCGCCGACGTTGTCTTTCGTGAATACGGATTCACGGTCGAGAACGTCGTTGCGATGGCGAAAAGGTTGATTTAACAAGCTGCGTCTGGACATCTGAAGAGCGGGCCGAACGGTCCGCTTTTTTGTTACGGCGAACAACACTTCTCGGGTATAATCCGACAGCCGCTTATGAAACTCGCGCGATTTCATTTGATCTTCGGAATACTACTGTTCGCCGCATTCCTCGTCACGGGACAGTTCATGCGCCGGGATTTCCCCGACAAATCGGTTATCGACCAAGAGTTCCGGATCCTGATGCGCTCGCGTCACATCTACATTCTGCTGGCATCGTTGTCGCACGTTCTGCTTGGCGTTTACTTTCAGACGTCAGCAGCGGCGCTGAGGCGACTCGTCCAATACGCCGGTTCGGTACTGCTCACGGCGGGCGGCGTACTTCTGCTTTACGCGTTCGTCTTCGAGACATATTCCACTCATGGATATTCGCAGTTTTCTCGGAACGGCCTCTACATCGTTCTTGCCGGGACGATCTTTCATCTGATCGGGGGACTTCGGGTACAATCAAGCGTCGATGAATGAGATGATTCGGGTCCTCGTGATCGAAAACCAGGCACTGATAAGACTCGGGATCGCCTCGGTCCTTTCTGCCGAGTCCGGAATCTCGATCGCGGGCGAGGCCGAAACGGGCGCGGGTGGCTTTGAACAATTCGTCGAAATCAAGCCCGACGTCGTGATCCTGAGCCTGCGAATGCC